>JADGFH010000574.1 GCA_016743925.1 Labilibaculum sp. | reverse complement strand
GATTTAAACGCTGTAATCAAATTACAGATCGTTAAAGAAGACTATGAGAGTCGCGTAAGCGATGTGTTGAAAGACTATCGTAAAAAAGCAAATATCAATGGCTTCCGCGCAGGTAAGGTACCTATGGGTGTAATCAAAAAAATGTATGGTACTCCTGTTTTAGCTGAAGAAATTAACAAATTGATGAGCCAAGAGTTAATGAAGTACATTCGCGAAAATGATTTAAATATCATGGGTGAGCCACTTCCAAACGAAACTGATCAAAAAGAAATCAACTGGGAAAAAGATACTGAATTCGAATTTGCATTCGATATTGGTATTTCTCCAGAATATACGCTTAACTTAAGCAAAAGAGATAAAATTACCTTCTACAAAATTAAAGTAGACGAGAAAATGATCGAGAATGGTGTTGATATGCACGCTCGTCGTTTCGGAACTAACAACGAAGCTGAAGTTGTTGAAGAAAAAGAACTTTTGAAAGGTAACTATGCCCAAGTTGATACTGAAGGCAAGTTAGTTGAAGAAGGAATTGTTAGCGAAAATGTTGCCATCTCATTAGAATACATGAAAGATGAAGATTCTAAAAAGAAATTCATTGGCGCTAAGAAAGAAGATGTGATTGTTTTCAGTCCTGCTAAAGCATTCGAAAACAAATCTGATTTAGCTTCTATGCTAAACATCTCTACTGAAGAAGCAGAAGTTTTAGATGCTGATTTCCAATTTACAATTACAGAAGTTAACAAATTTGTTAACGCTGAATTGAATCAGGAATTATTCGACAAAGTATTTGGCGAAGGAACAGTAGCTTCAATAGAAGAATTCAAGGCTAAGATTAAAGAAGATATCGAGAAGCAATTGGTTAACGATAGCGACTACAAATTCTTAATCGATGCTAAGGAAAAATTAGTTAAGAAAGCTAAAATTACTCTTCCAGAAGCATTCTTGAAGCGTTGGATTATTGCAACAAACAAAGAAATGACTGCTGAGCAAGTTGAAACTGATTTTGCAAACTATACTGACGAATTCAAATGGCAGTTGATCAAAAACAGATTAACTGAAGAGAATGAGTTAAAAGTTACTGAGGAAGAAGTTTTAGAGTTTGCTAAGAAACAAGCTTTAATGCAATTTCAGCAGTACGGAATGATGGATGTACCTGAAGAGTACTTGACCAACTACGCGAAGCAAATGATGGAAAATAAGGACGAGCAGAGAAAAATCTATGAGCGTAAGATTGACGAAAAAGTTGTTGAGTATTTAAAAACAGCTGTTAAAGTTGAAGAAAAAGAATTGAGTACTGAGGAATTCAACAAAATGTTTGAATAAGTCGGTATACCAAAATAATACATTAAACCACGCTTTGTATAAAGCGTGGTTTTCTTTTTGAATTAAACTACGGATTTTGTTAAGCCATTCTTTTCAAATGGAGAAAATTTGACTAATTTAGGTCTACGAAATATAAAATCATATCACTATGGTACCAAAAGACGAATTTCAAAAATTTGCTACAAAGCACATGGGCATAAGTAGCCTGAACCTAGATAAATACACATCGATAAGTAACAGTTACATCTCTCCTACTATTATTGAGGAAAGACAACTTAATGTTGCTTCTATGGATGTATTTTCCCGTCTTATGATGGATCGCATTATCTTCCTTGGTATTCCAATCGATGATTATGTAGCCAATATCATTATGGCTCAATTACTTTTCCTAGAATCTACGGATCCTACTAAAGATATCCAGATTTATTTTAACACTCCTGGTGGCTCTGTTCATGCTGGATTGGGAATTTACGATACCATGCAATACATCAAGTGTGATGTTGCAACGATCTGTACTGGTATGGCTGCTTCTATGGGAGCTGTTCTACTAACTGCTGGAACAGAAGGAAAACGTTCAGCATTGAAACACTCACGTGTAATGATTCACCAGCCAATGGGTGGAGCTCAAGGACAAGCTTCTGACATTGAAATTACAGCTCGTGAAATCATGAAATTAAAGAAAGAGCTTTATACAATTATTGCTGATCACTCTGGAAATACTTTCGAGCAAATTGAAAAAAATTCTGATCGTGATTACTGGATGACTGCAGCTGAAGCAAAGGAATATGGAATGATTGACGAAGTTCTTTTGCGAGAGAAATAGACAATCAGATATAAATCGAAATAACAAAATGCAGAGTTAAGCGTAAAATTCTTAACTTTGCATTTTTAGTATAATAAAATAAGAATCATGGATAAATGCTCATTTTGTGGGAGAGAGAAGAAGGATACGAATCTTCTTATTGCTGGTATTAGCGGTCACATCTGCGACAGCTGTATAGAACAGGCGTATACTATTGTTCAGGAAGAGCTGAAGAATCGTACGGATCTTAATCTTAAGGAGGTCCAACTTTTAAAACCAACAGAAATAAAAAGCTTTCTAGACCAATATGTAATTGGACAAGATGCAGCTAAAAAATATCTTGCAGTAGCCGTTTACAATCATTACAAAAGATTACTTCAAGAAAAAGATGATGAGGATATTGAGATTGAAAAATCGAATATCATTCTTGTTGGTGAAACGGGAACTGGAAAAACATTACTAGCAAGAACAATTGCTAAAATGCTTCATGTACCTTTTACTATTGTAGATGCTACTGTTCTTACAGAAGCAGGTTATGTTGGAGAAGATATTGAATCAATTCTTACAAGACTTCTTCAAGCATCGGATTACGATATTGAAGCGGCAGAAAAAGGTATTGTTTTCATCGATGAAATTGATAAAATTGCTAGAAAAAGCGATAACCCATCAATCACTAGAGATGTTTCGGGTGAAGGTGTTCAGCAAGGTTTGTTGAAATTACTAGAAGGATCTGTTGTAAATGTTCCACCTCAGGGAGGAAGAAAACATCCTGATCAGAAAATGATTCCTGTAAACACCAAGAATATTTTATTTATTTGTGGTGGAGCTTTTGATGGAATTCAAAGAAAAATTGCGCAACGTCTAAATACACAAATAGTTGGATTTAACGCTAGCAAAGAGAAAGAACAAATCGACCAAGGAAATCTATTGCAATATATTGCTCCTCAAGATTTGAAATCATTTGGATTGATTCCTGAAATTATTGGTCGTTTACCAGTTCTAACTTATTTGGAGCCGCTAGACAGAGAAGCATTAAGAAATATCTTAACTGAGCCTAAAAATGCAATTATTAAGCAATATACTAAGCTATTTAAGATTGATGATATCGAATTAGAATTCGAAGGTGATGCTTTAGAGTACATTGTTGACAAAGCATTGGAATATAAACTAGGAGCTCGTGGATTGCGATCTATTTGTGAAGCAATTATGATGGATGCCATGTTTGAAATGCCAACAAGTGACGAGAAGAAAATTTCAATAGGTAGAAAATACGCAAGTGAAAAACTTGAAAAAATAAACCTCAAGCGTTTAAAAGTCGCATAGAAAAGGCCGGATAATATATCCGGCCTTTTTTTATAATGTTATTGTAATATTTTTTCCTAAAACACTTAAGATTGCACTGGTATTGCAGTCGCTTTTTTCTGCGGGATCTCCCTTTCCATAATCAATGATTCCATCTCCTAAATCTACGATTGAAAAATCAGCATCACCACCAATTATACTCTTGCAAGAGTAGGCATAGGTTAAAACGTCTACACTTACCAAATTAAATAACATTCCATCGGGAGTTGATCCTGAAAGGGATGATGTAAATTCAAACACCTCATCAATATATGTGGTATCGATATCATTTTTAACAAGAGAATATTCATTAATTATTGATGAAATCGGAAAGTCAATTCTTGTTTCATCACTTCCCAATATAGAGAAATTAGCATTTTTTACATCAAGTATAAAATCACTACCTTTTACTACACTTGTAATTTCAAATTCAATTGTAGCTGTTATATCATAATTAGAAGATGAAAAATCTCTTAAACGAATATCAAATTTACTTAATGCTTCATTTTTAGGATCTACAACAATCTTCCCTTGAAAACTTGCTCCGTTAGAAGCACAGCTTTCAGGACCATAATCCAACACAATTGAATCCAAACCAGAAGTTGATGCATCTCTATAAACCATTGCATTTACACAATCATTTACATCCGTTATAATTTTATCTGCTTCAAAATTCAGATTATGCATCGCGATACCATTAACTTCCATAGCCAAATCGTTAACGATGTTGTGAATTTGTACCGCAATTTGTGCAGGCACTGTAAACACATCAAAAACTACAGGTTCTGGATCTGATCCTGTAGAACAGGAATTTCCAGATATAAGTACCAGGCTTAAAAATAGACCTGCAAGAATTTTATTCATAACTAAAACTATTTTCTTTTGTAATCAATAAATGAATAAGCGTATTCATTCTTTTCATCAGGCATACAATCTACTCTACT
>JADGFH010000573.1 GCA_016743925.1 Labilibaculum sp. | reverse complement strand
ACTTTATACTTATTTACCTAGTATTTACAATTATTTGGCAACACACCTACGGTTAATTTTAGCCAACATTGATTCACTTTTAATAATCTTTTTTTAATTCTGTAACTTACTTAGAATAAGTCCATTCAAAAAAACATCCCTAAAATCTACGAACATCAAGCCGTAAATTCTAGGGAATACATTAATTTGAATATGATTATTCCTTTACAAATACAATTCTAGTATCCAGCATTTTGCTCAGTACCGATTGCATTCACTTCTCCTTGTGGAATAGGCAGTAAATAATTTCTCTCTGGTTTAAAATTTCTCGTTTCGACTACATAATTGTCTCCACTAAGATTAACACCATCAATTACTGTTCCTTGTTTACAACCTAAAACTTTTCCATTTAATGCAGTTGCACCAATATCCCAACGTTTAATATCGAACCATCTTAATCCTTCGAACGCTAACTCAACACGTCGTTCTCTGCGAATTATTTCACGTAACTTTTCAACAGTATTATATGCTGCTCTATCAACAGCAGGCATAGAAGATCTTGTTCTAATTTGATCGAGAGCATCATATATTGAATTATCAATACCATCAGCTTCCAATTTAGCTTCAGCATAATTTAATAATACCTCAGCGTAACGAAAAACAATAAAATCACCGTCATAATTCCATAAATCACCAATCTCCAATTCGAAAGCCAGATATTTACGTGGCATATAACCCGTCTTAGTACTGTTATTAGATCCAGTAACATCTCCATTACTACTACCACCGATAAACTTATCAACCGAATTATATGTTTTTGAGCCAACAATCACATCACCAGGGCAAACGATAGTTGCTTTTAATCTAGGATCTCTATTGATATAAGGATTAGTTGCATCATAACTGGCATCTTCAGAAATCCTTTTCCCATTAGCCATTTCGAAATCATCAACTAAATTCTGAATAGGACATAGAGAGGTCCAACCACCCATATTGTTTGGGTAACAGTAACCAGGAATATAATTTACGTATTTATCAGCAATATTAATGGTAGAAAGAATAATTTCTTTACTTGACTCACCATTTGTATTAAATAACTCAATAAAATCAGGATTCAATTCAAATTCCATTGCCATGATCTGCTGAGAAGCCTTATATGATTCTTCATATTTACCTTCATACAACAAAAGTCGTGATTTTAATGTTAATGCAGCTGCTTTTGTAATACGCCCATTTGTAGGAGCATAATCTGCTTTTAAATCAGCAATTGCAAGATCCAACTCATCAAAAATAAATTGTACAACAGTAGCTTTTGGATCTCTAACATTAGTAAGTTCATCAAGAGTTAAGGACTTTGTTATCAATGGTACATCTCCATAAAACTGAACCTTCCAAAAATAATCGTAAGCTCTTAAAAAACGAACTTCAGCAATCATTTGTTTTTTCTCAGACTCGTCCATATCACAATTACCTACATTGTTCAGAAAGCTATTGTACTTTCTTATGGATTCGTATTTATAGAAATTTCTAAGGTTACTACCATTAGTATCTTCGGCAGTTGCACTACCATTCCCCATAGCTTGTACACCATCCCAAGGAAATTGTGAAAATCCATTGTCAGTAGCAAAATCTAACCAATATAAGTTCCAGTAGCTTTCCCAGCCATCATAACAATCACTTAATGCTGCTGTTGCGTCAGCTTTTGTTTTCCAAAAAGTATCCTCTGATAAGGTATCTAAAGGATTTTTATCTAAGATATCCTCATTACAGGAATATATTCCAATAAGTAATAGGAGATTTATAAATAATATATTTTTTTTCATCTTCGATCAATTTTTAAAAGTTAACATTTACACCAAAAGAGTAAACTTTCACCTGTGGGTATTTTGCTCCATTTCCAGAAGGCATTTCAGGATCAAATCCTTCAGGCACATCTGAGATAGTGAATAAATTCTGACCACTTAGGTATAATCTAAGCTTCTCGATATTTAATTTTTCTAACATCGATTTAGGTAGCGTATACCCTAACTGAATATTCTTTAATCTCATATAAGATGCATCGTGAATAAAGAAAGAAGAACTTTGTAAATTTGTTGATCCTGTAGATAATCGAGGATTAGCAGCATTCTTATTGGTTGGAGTCCAGAAATCGGTTTGATACTTCTGAATTTTACTACCTGAATACAATGGGAAAGCAGATTCGCCACGGTAATCCATTTCGTAATTGGCAGCGCCTTGAAGCACCATCATAAAATCAAAATTCTTATAATTTAATCCTAGGTTTAGACCGAAAGTCATTTCGGGCATCGCATCACCTAAAATCACCTTATCCTCGTCATCAATCTTGCCATCCTCATTATAATCCTTATATCTTAGATCTCCCAACTTTTCATTACCTGTTCTCTTGGCAGAATTTGCAAGCTCTGCTTCGTCATTGAAGTAACCAACAACTTTAAATCCATAAAAGGAATTCATTGCAGAACCAATTCTATCAATCCCATAATAATTGACTCTTTCAGTGGCTACACCATCTAATCTTTCAACAGTTTGCTTTAAAAATGTCATGTTAAAACCAACATTGTATTGCAAATCGCCAATCATATTGTTGTGATTGATTGAAATCTCCAATCCTTTATTGCTAACCGATGCACTATTTTGTTTAGGTGCTTTCAATCCAAAAGTTTCAGATACAGGAACGTCAAGAATAATATCTTCGGTGAGTTTATCGAAATAATCAGCGCTAACATTAAGTTTTCCATCAAAAAGACCAACATCCAGACCAATATTACTCATGGTAATTGTTTCCCAAGATAATAATGGGTTACCAGCCTCAACATCATTCCTATATCCAATACCAGCAAGCATACTTCCATTAAAAGGATATCCACCTGTTACATACATTCTGTCGTAAGCTGAATAAGCACCAGCACCTGATGGATTACCTGATTGTCCCCAAGAACCTCTTAATTTTAGGTTTGAAAATAATTCTGTATTCTTAATAAAATCCTCTTCAGACAATCTCCATCCTGCTGAAAAAGATGGGAAATTACCCCAACGGTGTCCGTCTGCTAAACTCGAAGATCCATCTCTACGAATATTCGCCTCAACAAGATATTTGCTCTTATAGGAATAATTTATTCGTCCGAAATAAGATAATAAGGCTGTTTCGATAGCTTCACCTTCCATTTCTTGTCCTGCTTCAGGACCTGCATTAATTTCTGATAAAGAATTATTTGGGAAGTTTTTTCTCGACATCTGATTCTTATCGTATCTATAATCTTCGCGCTCTAAACCAGCCATTAATCCAAAAGTATGATCTTCTTTTATCGTCTTATTATAATTTGCGATTAAACGAGATGTATATTTTGTATATCTCTCATATTTATCCTCTAACTTATTCGGACCCTGATACTTTGCTACATTTTCAGTTCCCGGAGAATAATACTTTATGTCCTTTGTAAAACGAGATTCATCGTTTACCCAATAGTTCATCGCAAATTCACCTTTCACATATAAGCCATCGATCAATCGTAATTTTGCATATAATTTACCCAAGGCTCTTGTTGTTAGCTTCTGACCATTAGATCCTTGATCAATCCATGCAATTGGGTTACCATCAGAACCATATCCGTAGTTACCATCAGAATACTGATTCGTAATGGTTGGAGGTAATTTATAAGCCTGACGAATTACTTGATAAAAATTAGCTCCCGAAAAAGGATTTGAGGGCTCTTTAAAATCAGCCTTATTAAAAGCAAAATTAATACCCGTTTCTAAGCGTTCATAAGGATTAGAATTCAAATTGAATCGAACTCCATATTTATCATTATGGGTATTCTCGATAATTCCTTCTTGATTTTTGTAATTAACAGAAAGCATAAATTGATTTATCTCGCTTCCTCCTCTTAATGACAAATGATGATTCTGCTGAAAACCAGAATCTTTATATAACAGATCAAGCCAATCTGTATCAGGATAATTATCAGGATCACTCCCATCGGCATACTTTTGAATCTCTTCTTCAGTATAAGGTTTGGTTTTTCCATCATTTTCTGACGCAATATTCATGTATTTTGCATAATCAGATGAACCACAAAAATCAGGAAGATTAGTTGGAGTCTGCCAAGCAACATATGAATTAAGAGAAACCTTCATTTTATCATTTGTTCCTTTTTTGGTAGTAATCAAAATAACACCACTACCTCCTCGGGTTCCGTAAATTGAAGTCGAAGCCGCATCCTTCAATACCGACATGGATTCAATATCGTTTACTTCTACGTCATCGATTGAGGAAGGAATTCCATCAACAATAACAAGTGGATTATTGGCTGAATTAGTTAAAGAACTTAGACCTCTAATTCTGATCGTTCCACCATCAGAACCAGGTTGACCTGAACCTTGTGTTACAGTAACACCTGGCATGGTACCCTGCAGT
>JADGFH010000572.1:3474-4417 GCA_016743925.1 Labilibaculum sp. | reverse complement strand
AGCTTAAACATTCAATACTAATCAGGTTTAGTAATCTAAAAAACATTATAAATTAATTTATATCTTCCATTTCTAAAATAAAAAAATAAATACATGCTAGACTTACTTTATAAAAGACGAAGTATTCGCAAATTTACGGAACAAGCTATTGAGCAAGATAAATTAGATCGAATTATGCAAGCAGCTCTATTGGCTCCTTCCTCAAAAAGCAAATATCCTTGTGAATTTATTGTAATAGACAATAAGGAAATTAATGAAAAACTCTCTGAATGTAAACCTCATGGAGCAAGCTTTCTAAAATCTACTCCCTTATCGATTGTAATTGCAGGAGACATTGAAAAAAGTGATGTTTGGGTTGAAGACTGTTCGATAGCTGCCTCTTACATACAGATACAAGCCGAAAAAGAAGGATTAGGTTCGTGCTGGATTCAAATTAGAGAACGTCCACACGACATTCAAAAATCTTCAGAAGTATTTATTCAGGAATGTCTAAATATGCCTGCGAACATTAAAATACTTGCTATTATAGCACTGGGATATAAAGAAGGAGAAAAGCCAGGAAGAGATGCAACACACCTTAAACTGGAAAAAATACACAAAAACTCTTACTGAGAAAGTAAAGGGGATCTTAAAGATCCTCTTTTCTTCTTATTTTTGTTTTCCAATCTCAAAAAAAAATACATATATTTCTAAACCAAATCACTCTAAACTAATCACTCATGAAGTTTAAGAAATATCTCCACTTGATTTTTATCGGAATAATTGTATTTCTTACTTCTTGCAGCAACAACAATGAAGATTTTCTCACTCAAAAGGAAAAAAAATGGCTAGAGCAACATCCAAACATCAAAATTGCTGTTAGTAATGCATTTCCTCCTTTTCAATATACAGATAAAGACCAGAATTCAATTGGGATCTCTATTGATATCTTAAATCTACTCGA
>JADGFH010000572.1:0-3464 GCA_016743925.1 Labilibaculum sp. | reverse complement strand
AAAATATCGAATATAATTTTGAGAAAATCTATTATGACAATTGGAAGAACATATTAACAGCTGGAAAAACAAAACAAGTAGATGTAATTTTAGAAATACAGGAAACTACTGACAGAAAAAGTTATTTCCATTTCACCAAGCCATTCATTACTATCCCTCATGTAATAATCATGAGAAAAAATACGATTGATCAAATCTCTATTGATGAACTAGAAAACCTACAAATTGGTGTTGTAAACAACTATGCCGTTCAAGAATACATAAAGGCTTTTTATCCGGAATTAAAATTATACCCACTTCCTGATGATCTTACTTGTTTACAAGCCTTATCGAACCAAAAAATTGATGCCGTTATCACCCAACAAGGATATGCCAGTTACGAAATTCATAAAGAAGTATTGTCAAATCTTCAAATTGTAGGAAATATTGGATACGATAACGAATTAGGCTTTGCCGTCCGAAAAGATTGGGCAATTTTAACACGCATATTAGATAAAGGACTTGCTAGAATTAAGCTAAAGGAAAAAAATGCAATAATTGATAAATGGATTCCAATTCACCCTACACCATTTTGGCTATCAAATATTTTTTGGGGTACTACACTTCTAATTATTATTAGCTTAATTTTAATCATGACGATGGCTTATCTTTGGAATAAATCCTTAAGAAGAAGGGTTACATTAAAAACCCTTCAACTAACCAAGCTAAAAGAAAAAGCAGAAGAAAGTAATCGACTTAAATCTTCATTTCTGGCTAACATGTCCCACGAAATTAGAACTCCCATGAATGCGATTCAGGGCTTTTCAGAATTAATTACAAGCGACAAACTTAGCATAGAGCAAAAGGAAAGGTATTCACTGATCATAAACAAAAACTGTGATTCACTCAGTAAACTTATAGATGAAATTCTAGATTTATCTCAAATTGAATCTGGACTTATATCGATAAGAAATCAGGAATTCGAACTTATTAATTGCATCGAAGAAGTTATTTCCTCTAATTCAATTAACATACCGAAGGATAAAAATATCCAAATTGTTTTTTCAAATCAATTAAAGCAAGATTCCCTAATTATTGATACAGATCAGTTACGATTTAAGCAAATACTTAACAATCTGATAAGTAATGCAATCAAGTTCACCAATCAAGGTGATGTGACAATAACAGGAAGCTTCGGAGATATCAATGAGCTTCAATTCTGCGTTCAGGATCATGGTATTGGGATTGAAAAATCAGCACTAAATACCATTTTTGATCGCTTCAGAAAAATCGAAAACGATTCTACCGTTTTGTACAGAGGCTCAGGTCTTGGATTGAACATCTGTAAGAAACTATTGGGATTGATGGATGGGAAAATATGGGTAAAATCAACAATAGGCGTTGGCTCATCGTTCTATTTTACCCTCCCAATTAAACCTTAGTTATTTACTGTGTCTTTCAATTAAAAGTTCGACGACTTCTTCTAATCGATAATCTTTAGCAGCAAGTAAAACTAAGTAGTGAAACATTAAATCTGCAGCTTCGCCCATAAATAGATCCTTATCATCATCCTTAGCTTCAATAACTAATTCTACAGCTTCCTCACCAACTTTCTGAGCAATTTTATTGATTCCTTTATTGAAAAGGCTAGCAGTATAAGATTTATCAGATAGATTTTTCTTACGCTCACCAATTACCTGTTGCAATTGCAATAGAAAATCAATTGATGAAGCTTTATTTTCTTCTTCCCAGCAAGTGTCTGTTCCCTTGTGACAAACTGGACCAACAGGAGCAACCTTAATCAACAAAGTATCCTTATCACAATCCAAACTTAAATCTTTAAGTTCTAAAAAGTTACCACTCTCCTCACCTTTTGTCCATAATCGCTCTTTACTACGACTGTAAAATGTCACTTTATTGGTATCTATCGTTTTTAAGTAAGCCTCTTTATTCATATAGCCTAACATTAAAACTTTTTGAGTTTTAACATCCTGAATTATTGCAGGAACTAAGCCTTCTCCTTTATCAAAATCGATTTGATTTGTTAGATCTTTAAAATTCATCTTTTCTATGTGGTTAAATTATATTCTTACTGGTATATTTTTATTTTTTAAATAATTTTTCAAGTCAGGAATTTCAATTTCCTTAAAATGAAAAACACTGGCTGCAAGTGCCGCATCAGCCTTACCATCGATAAAGGTATCGGCAAAGTGCTGCTTATTCCCTGCTCCTCCCGAAGCAATGATAGGAATATTTATCATTTCTGATAATTTGGCTAAAGTTCCGTTAGCAAAACCATTTTTGGTTCCATCATGATTCATTGATGTAAATAGAATTTCGCCCGCCCCTAGCCTTTCTGCCTCTACTATCCATTCAAATAAATCAATTCCTGTTGCTAATCTTCCGCCATTCAAATAAACCTCCCATTTGTCATCTTCGAAGCGAGCATCAACTGCAACAACTACACACTGACTACCAAAACGAGAAGCTAGA
Source organism: Labilibaculum sp. (assembly GCA_016743925.1). Classification (GTDB taxonomy): domain Bacteria; phylum Bacteroidota; class Bacteroidia; order Bacteroidales; family Marinifilaceae; genus Labilibaculum. The sequence continues at coordinate 992 of JADGFH010000572.1, read as the reverse complement.
TCGGAAATTAATTGAGGATTACGCACTGCTGAAGAATTAATAGACACTTTATCTGCTCCTGCATTCAATAGAATTCCAACATCTTCTGGCGTTGATATTCCACCTCCAACCGTAAAAGGAATGTTTAGTTCTTTCGCCACTTTCTGAACCAAATCGACTAATGTCTTTCTTTTCTCATGAGTTGCCGTTATATCTAAAAAAACCAATTCGTCAGCTCCTTGTTCGGCATAATAAGCAGCTAATTCAACAGCATCGCCAGCATCTCTTAAATCAACAAAATTTACTCCTTTTACTGTTCGTCCGTCTTTCACATCCAAACATGGTATTATTCGTTTCGACAGCATAATTATAAAATAAATTCGTTAACCAATTCGTTCATGTCGATTCGCTCTTCGTAAATTGCTTTTCCAATAATTGCACCCCAACAGCCAATTTCATTTAAAATTCGAACATCTTCGATATTTCCAACACCACCACTTGCAACCAATTCCAATTCTGGAAATTCTACAAGTACTTTCTGATATAATTCTACCGCTGGCCCTTGCAACATTCCATCTTTAGAAATATCTGTGCAAATTACTGTTTTAACACCTTTTTTCTGATAGTTTTCTAAAAAGGAGAATAAATGATAATCCGAATCTTCTTTCCAGCCCGAAATCGAAACCATTTCATTTCTCACGTCAGCACCAAGAATCATTTTCTCTGATCCATATTTAGCCAACCATTCTTCAAATAATTCTGGTTTTGATACTGCAATACTTCCTCCTGTAACCTGAGACGCTCCTGATTGAAAAGCCAATTCAATATCTTCCTTGGATTTTACACCGCCACCAAAATCAATTTTTAAATTCGTTCCTGAAGCTATTCTTTGTAACACTTCCGCATTGCAAATATGTCCAGATTTGGCTCCTTCTAAATCTACCAAGTGCAAACGAGTAATTCCTAGTCGCTCAAATTCTTTAGCTATCTCTAATGGATCCTCACTATAAACC
>JADGFH010000006.1 GCA_016743925.1 Labilibaculum sp. | reverse complement strand
ATTAAGAAATAATGGACGCGTAGCATAACTGGATAGTGCACTACGTTACGGCCGTAGAGGTTGGGGGTTCGACTCCCTCCGTGTTCACAAAAAAAATCTTTCTTAGATCAAGGGGCTTCCACCCTCTAAGCTAAGAAATCGTCATCTTTAATTAGATGACGATTTTTTTTCTTTTCAATTTTCACTTGAAAAATTTGAAAATTGATATAAATAAAAAATACTGGATGCGTAGCATAACTGGATAGTGCACTACGTTACGGCCGTAGAGGTTGGGGGTTCGACTCCCTCCGCGTTCACAATAAAAATCTTACTTAGGTCAAGGGGCTTCCACCCTCTAAGCTAAGAAATCGTCATCTTTCATTAGATGGCGATTTTTTTTGCCCCTATTCTACCTAATGGACCGCACAAAATTTACACAAGAATATCTTACCGTCTATATTCCTAGTACTATCAACAAGGCTATATCAATTACAAAACATGATTGTAAAAAAAAATCACCCCTTTAGGAGGTGATCTTTACCAAAACGAATGCAGGTGAATGTCTCCACCTTCATCAACATCAAACAAACTATATAGTAGTTTCAGCCAATCTTCTTTTATCCAAGTCAGTTTTCATGACCACGCAAGTTTCATGATCGATAGTGTAGAAATACAATAGAATTGCGCATGACATGTATAAGATGCCTGGGATAACCGAAATCATGAGCTTGATTCCAGTAATAGCCGTCTCTGTTTGCTCCACATTGGGTGTGAATTGAAATATAGCAAGCATCCATCCTGCCAAGGCTCCACCAATCCCCCAACCTGCTTTTTGGGCAAATGTAGCAGCTGAAAAGACCAATCCTGTTGATCGTCTACCTGTTTTCCATTCTGAATAATCAGCCGTATCGGCAAGCATTGTCCACAACAAAGGAACAGCTGGTGCATAAGCCATTTTAGCCAAAATATTAAAGGTATATATCGAAATAATATTATCGGCATCTGGAAGATATAGGCAGATGAAGAAAAATCCGGAAAGTAAGGAGCTAGCCAAAAACACATTTCTTTTACCGAATTTCTTTGCCAATGGTTTAGAGAAAGGGATTGCTACAATTAGAGCAACAGTTCCAATCACATTAAACAATTGAACATTTTCTTCATTTCCTATGTAATATTTAAAGTAGTATGCAATCGATAAATTTTGCATTGCAAACATGATGAATGAAATGATTCCAACAATAAACAGAATTACCCACGGACGATTTTTAAATAGGTTTTTGAAGTCCTCTTTTAAATTTTCTTTCTGTTCTTTTGGAGGTTGCACACGTTCTTTAGTGGTTTTGAAGGTAATCATGAACAGAGCAAAACTGATAATCGAGAATAGGATTAAAGTGTACTGATATCCTTTTGCATTATCGCCGCCTCCAAAATACAAGGCTAAAGTAAGAGCTGTTCCTGAAACAATAAACTGACCAACAAAAGCAAAGATAAATCGATATGAATTCAGGCCTGCTCGTTCATAGGAATCGGAAGTCATTACTGCTCCTAAAGATGAATACGGAAGATTTATTGCAGTAAAAACAGACATTAATAACATGTAAGTAACACCTGCATAAATTACTTTACCTGTAGGCCCCAAATCGGGCGTTGTAAAGGTCAGAACTGCCAAAACACTATATGGTAAAGCCATCCATAAAATATAAGGTCTAAACTTACCCCAGCGCGTATTGGTTCTGTCTGCTATAATTCCCATAATTGGATCGCTAAGCATATCCCATAATCGGGCTATCAGCATGATGGTACCTGCTGCGGCGGCAGAGATTCCAAAAGTATCTGTGTAGAATATTAAGATCCAAAAGCCAACCATATCCCATACGAAATGGGAGGCTGTATCACCTAAACTGTATCCTATTTTTTCTTTTAATGATAGTTTTGAATCCATTTTTTGTCTCTCTAAATTACATTTCAATTGTATTCTTATAACTTGGGCTTTCCGCCCAAACCCGACTTCATTTTTTGTCTTAATACAAAAAACAGAAGCAAAAAAAATCAAGGCTGTTTTTTAAATGTCTTTCTTATTTGCCTCTGACTTAAGTGCGGCCGGGTGATTTACTCCCGAAGATGAATTTTGTTGTATTTGTAAAACAAATACTTACAAATTCTATATCGGGACCAACTTCCCGGTCTTTCTAAAGCCTTCGTTAAACAAAAAACATTTAAAAAAGATGCCAAGTCCTAAGGCGCTCAAAAAACAAAACCATCATTTTGATTTTATTAACGGCTTTTTCATGATGCGGATCCTCCTCCACTTCTAGCATGAAGATTCTTTAATCTATCTCAAAGACATTATAGGTTCTAGACCATTTGGTAGTTTTCCCAGCTTTTAGGCTAATATCAAAAAACAGTTCTGGGCTTACTACATGTTTCCATCCCCAAAGGTTGATCTTGTTGGTTTTAAAACTTCCCGTTTCACTGATTCCGATTTTGCTTTTTGTATTGATTAACTCCCAATATGCATCCACCATTCTATTTCCCGATAGATTGCCGTAAAAGAATTGCTCTTCTGGTGTATTGTTGAATGAAATTTCTCTTTCTCCGAATTCTACTTTCCCTTCTGGATTTAGCGCTGCATCAAATAATTCAGCTTTAAGATCGAATGGGAATTTTAAGATGTAATCACTGCCCATTAATTCTTTATCGATGGCCAAGAAATTATGCGTATACTCATTGGTTGTAATGGTTTTTTCACCGGTATTTCTCAATTGATAATGAATTACAAAACTACTTTCTAGCAATTCTATTTCTTTTCTCAACACATAGGAATAACCATTAACATCCTTTGAAACACATTCAACAATTAGCTTGTTGCTTTCTGTACTTACTTTAAAATTAGCGGGCTGAATTTCGTAAGTATTGCTAAAACCGTAAGTCTCCCCTTCTTTCTTTAAAGCTCCTACACCTATTTTCGGAAAGTACTCTCCTTCTTTAATCTCATTAAAGCCAACAGGCATTTCAATACCAAACTCATTGTAAAAGCCTTTACCATAAACATTCTCCTCATCTCCATTAATTTTTTCTTGAGTGGAAACAGGAATACCTTTAAATTTTACTGAAGTAATTTTCCCTGTCCAATCGAATCGAGAAAACTGATAATTATTTAATGGTAAATCAATACAAATTTCGAGATTTTCATTTTTAAGAATGTGTAGCATATTCGTTTCTTTTGTTTGCTGAGCTTGACTAATAAAAGCAAATAGTATTAGTAAAATCAATATTGTATTTTTCATTCTAATATGCTTGATATAATCTAGTTTTACTTCAATAAGTTGATGTATTTCTCTTTGACTACCTGAAATGTTTTTTCTTGTTCCGATCGATATCCAAAATCCCCCAACATTCTTCATTTAAGCTTGTTCATAGGAATATTCCAAATATTTTTTTCGAAATCAATAGTCCCTCCCATTTGCCCTTTAACAACTTTATCTGTTATCATTATTCCTTTTTTAGCCATATTCTCGAATGAATCGATTCCATTATTAGGAAAATTTTGTCTGGTTCGATGTATATTAAACTGATTGGAGAATTTTCTACCGAAAGCTTTTTCTATCTCTCCTTTTCCAATCATGAAACCAAGTAAACCGCCCCATGTAGCAGTTGGATTATCTGAATCCCATCCTGAAAGCGTTCCGATTTTGATCGTTTCTATTATATCTCCTTTACCATAGAATAAGCTTACTAAACTTGATGCAAAGTTTATTCCCGCGGCAAAACAGCCATTGCCATACAAGTTTTTAGATGTAATATCGTACCCGTCTTCTTGATTGACTTGGTATCTGAAGTAAATTGAATCTCTGGTTTGTTCCCATGGAATTCCAGATTCATATAATTTCTTAGTATAATCAAACATATACGCGGGATATGTACTATCAGGAAGTACGGTACGAGCTTGATTCGCCATCCAGATTATTTGTTTATCAATAGAAATACCTGTATCCACACTTGAAGCTAAAGAATACATGAATACATAAAACTCTGAAATGGATTCAGCCTCTTCTCTGGCGGTTGTTTGGATAGGTAAATGAGCCATTTTTAATGCAATGTCAGGTCTTCCAGGTGCAAACAATCCAAATATTTCAGTTGTTAATTGAGCATCAATCATTTCAAAATATTGGTTGTTCGCAGGATTACCTGTTTCAGGAGGTAAAATTCCTTCCTTCATCAGATCGAATGCTCGTTGGTTAGACACCCATAAAAAATTCTCTTCTTTGTCTTTGATGTATTTTAACCATCCATCACGTATTTGCTCTGGCGATAAAATACTATTCTCGTGCGTATAGAGTAGATTCTGATAGATGTACTCTATATCTGTATCATCATCCGCTCCCCAAACTTCATTAGTATCTTTAAATACAAAATCAATGGTAGGCGATAAGTCGCTTGGAACACCTTCTCCCCAAATACTTGGTTGATCAGCTTGTCCCCAGTCTTCTCTTGTATAGAAATCACCAGTTTTAATGGGTCCAATATTGCCTATTTTATCCATCTCCGTAACCAATCCAGTCCAATTTGCGATACATTGTCCTAACCAAAAACCATATAATTTATCAAGGTAGTTATCTCGCGAAATCACCAAATACTCACTACCTTCTTCGATTGCTGAAATTTCCTTTTTGCTGGTCTCTATACTTTCTCTTTTATAATTTGTATATTTTTCTCTGACAACGTTAAAAGCTTGTTTCTTGTTCCGATCGATATCTACAATTCCCCAATACTCTTCATTTGGAGCTCCATCGTATGGTACGCCACTGCTGTTTGGTGCCCAACCACCAGAATCTAAGCGATCATTGTTTCCAACTTTCCACAATTCATCTACGAAAGCAAATAAAGTAACTCCTGAGCAAATTTCTCGATTTCGAAATATAGCATCTAAAATATTTTTTGTTGCATCTGCTTGAGCCAATTCATTGGAGCCTTTTGCATATCCATTCTTCGCAATTGTCATGTAACTGTCGGCTCCAGCTTCTGATAGGTACATTGGCTTGTTACTAACCGCAGCCCATTGTGAAAAGATCTCTTCTGGGTTATCCCATCGGTACACATTCATTCCCCAAACATCAATATTTGTACAGATAGCTAAAGCCAAAGAATCTGGTAATTCTCCATGTGCCGTAGTTACAGGATGAGAAAGATCTTGCTCATGAATTAATTTTGCAGCATTATTCAAAGCCTCGTACCAATTCTTTATATCGTCGCCAAACCACTTTGGATGATAATTGTATTCGTTACCCAATTCCCAAAGCAAGATTGCCTCGTGGTTCTTATAGGTATTTACATAGTCGATAAAAGTTCCAGAAAGAATATCGTTCAGCCCTCCTTGATTGTAACCAAAGCCAATGATTACTTTTAATCCAGCAGCATGAATCTGATCGAGAACAGAAAACTCCGTAATTGGTTCGTAAACGCGAATGGTATTAATTCCTGCTTCTAACATCAAATCCAAATCTTGACTTAGATTTGAAAAGTTTCTTTTATCGCTTCCTTTTGGCACGGGATGATAACAGATTCCTTTAATTGTATAGGCTGAATTGTTTAGTAAAATATTTCTTTCCGAAATTGATACTATATTATTAATTCCCTCTGGCTTACATAGCGTTAAAATGATGAGGATAAGAATGCTTATATAGATTTTCATCTGAGTATTATTTAAATATAAAACAAGCTTTATCTATTTAATTTCGTCGCAAACAAGAATTCTTCTTCTATCAAATTTTGTATTTGCGACGATTTACAACTCACTTTCATACCCAGGGCGATGCCCTGAACTAATCTATTTAAGGCTTATAGCCTTATCAATAACTACTTTATTATAACTGTTTGCAATGCTTGCGCATTTATCTGCACCTTAACTGAACGATCGCCTAAAGAAATGTTCATGTTCTTCGTTTCCTTTGTCATATTTAAAATCACAAGAGCTATCGATCCATCAGGATTTTTTGCTGCTGTCATCAGTAAATCCTTATCGGATATTTCAAAACCAATTCGAACTGCTCCCGGACGAATGTATTTGCTGAAATGTGCCATGGTATGGTACAAAGGTGTAAAATACACCTCATCTTTTTCTGGATCTACAATTACGGGAGCAACACACCAGTTTTTAAACCAGTTTGGTCCGCCTTGGCGATCTAAAACCATGTTCCAGTCGATCCAACCTTGTACGTAATTGTTCATACAACCAATAATATCTCTAGCATAACGATACACAGGAACATATTTTGGATGCCAATGCTTTTGACTATCTGGAGCCCAATCCCAACCCCAATCGGTTCCTTCTTTTGACCAATACCATGCATCATCATTCCAATGAGGAATTTCAGAATCAACACAAGCTTCCGATTGAATCATTAATTTATTAGGTGCTTTTTTGTAGCAATGTTGCAATGGTTCTGGCATAACATCATAGGTACTCGCATACCAATGAATCGCCATTCCATCAAAATATTTAGATGATTCCTCATCCTTATACATGATATCTGCCCATTCTTCTAATTCGTCTCTGTTTTGGTCATATCCCAAAATCTTAACATCATGACCATCAGCCTCTAATTTTGGCCCCATGTGTTTGCTTACAAACTCCACCATTTCTTCTGGTGAGTAATGCATACTTTCCCAATTGCTGTTGTTTCCCAAAGGCTCATTCTCGACGGTTAATCCCCAAATATCAATTCCCTCTTTTTTATAAGCAGTAATGTATTTTGAAAAGAACAATGCCCAAGTGTCGTTGTATTTTGGAAGTAATTTTCCACCTGTCCATTGTTTATTATCCTTCATCCAAGGTGGAGCTGTCCAAGGAGAAGAAAGAATTTTAAAGCCGTCTTTAGAAACCACTATAGCTTCCTTTATCATTGGAATGATATCATCACGATCTTCGTCGATAGAAAAATTTTCTAGAGTCATATCATCTGCCACAGGAGCGTAAGAATAGTTACTAAGCGAGAAATCACAAGAATTGATATGTGTACGCGTTAACGAATATTTTGCTCCCTGTTCTCCGAAATAAGCATCTACAATCAACTTTCTATTTTCATTACCCAATTGGTTTAACAAATAAGCCGATGATTCGGTAAAAGATCCTCCAAAACCAATAATTTTCTGGTATTTTTCATCAGGTAATATTTGAATAGTAACAGCCTCATCTCCTGATTTAAATTCAGTTATTTTTGTTAGTTTATTACCACTTGCCGACGTTTCGTAAACATCAACCAACAAGCTTTTTTCTTTAGTATTACAAGCCATAACAACAAGACTTAAAAGAATTCCGATTATGTATTTTGACTTCATTATATAAGGATTAAAATGGTTTTTAATGTTTTACTTTTCCTCTTTTAGCAATTAATGCTTCACGAATTTCCAATGCGCGACTTTCTGTAATATCATATTTCCAAACCAGTAGAATGGCCATTAATGCTGTTACAATTGGAATTACGATATCTGCAATTCTCAAATTAGTCAGTGTTTCTGTAGTTTGTTGATCAATCGATTGATCGAAACCAACATAATGCAATACGACACCACTGGTCAACAATGCCAAAGCAGTTCCTAACTTCACCATCCACCAGTACACAGCTCCAAACATTCCCTCTCTTCGTTCTCCATTGTTTAGTTCATCTAAATCGCAAACATCAGCAGTCATCGACATCATTAAAGTAAACAAACCTCCAATTCCGAACGACAAAAATGGAATAGGCATGAACATCAGCCATGGATTAGTTGGATCAAATCCCCACCATTTTAAAGCATATCCAATAATCGAAATAAAGGTTGCGATTACAAAAGCATTTTTCTTGCCTACCTTTTCTGATATTTTAGTTACAATAGGTATAACCAAGAAAGCGGTAGCCATGGCACTAATTGTTCCAAACCAGGCAGGCCAAGATCCTGCTGCAACTTTATCGCCCTGAAATAAGTAATAGACAATGATGAACATGGCAAACTGTGCGATAGTTTGAAATCCATTGAATATAAGAAATGTAGCCCCACAGAGCTTCATAAATGGTTTGTTTTTAATTGTAAGCTTTATTCCTTTCAAGAATTCTTTGGTATTTGAACCCAATTCTCTCAAGGATAAATTGACTCTTTTACTATTATCTGGCAATATCAATTCTTTATTAAAAAGAGCTGGCAATACACCTAAAACCATACAAATAGCACCTACCCAAATAGACAGAATACGTGCTCCTTCGGGTGCTGAGTCAAAAATAGTTGGATCATATATGATTACCCAAAACCAAGGTGCAATCATCCAAGCAACCTGACCCATCCATTGCGAAACTGCCATTAAACGAGTCCGTTCATTGTAATCAGGTGTCATTTCGTAGCCCAAGCCAATTAATGGCGTTGCGAAAATGGTATACCCGATATAGAAAAAAATTGATACAATTAAGAAATAGAAGAAATTATAAGTTTGAGAATCTTCGGGATTCAATTGCCACATCACCATAAAAGCAATACCGGTAATAGCGCTACCAATAAAAATATATGGTTTACGCCTTCCCCATTTCGATTTGGTATTATCCGAAATGAATCCCATTATAGGATCTGTTAAAGCATCTAAAAGTCGAGGCAAAGCACCCAGAATACCAGCTAGAATCGGATCCATTCCTAAAGACATGACCAATACAACCATAAATACACCCAAAGCAGCAGGAAACAACTGATTTGCCAAATGTCCTGATCCAAATGCTAGTTTTTGCCCAAATGGGACAATGTCTTCCTTTGCTGTTTTATAGTGTGTCATATTTTTAAGATTTGAGATGTTAGATTTGATATTCTAGAGTTCTGGAAAAAGACTTTGCATCACTTTTTTGGGCTTTCTGTCCACTGTAAATAATCCCCAGTGTTTTTCAGCTCCAAGCGGATTAGCGGTTTCGCCTTTCCAATCTTCATCAAAGGCTTCGAAAAAGAAAGTGGTAATATTCATTTCCTTAGTCCACTTCATCAATTCATGGTAGTATCTTTCTTGCTTTTCCTCACTGGCTCTTTCTCCAAATTCTGAAGCGACAGTTGCCCATCCGGCCTCTGTAATTACTAGCTTACTATCGGGTAAGGCATTACGAACTTTCTGAACATTTTCAATTGTGTATGACATTGCTTCTTCGATATCTTTTCCTTCCCAAACTGGGTAAACATGAATGGAAACAAAATCAACAGCTTTAGCCAGTTTTTTACCATTTAAGGCCCACCAGTCATAATTATCAGCAACAGTTACAGGTTGTTTTATTTCTTTCTGAACTTTATGCACATAGGAAATAATGCTATCTGTATCTACTTTGTGATCATTCCATTCCACCAAGGCTTCGTTGCCAACATTAACTGCAACAACTATTTCTGAATATTGATTTGCTAAGTCAATTCCTTTTTGAAGTTCTATCTCATTTGCAATCCTATTCTTATCAAGCACCTCCTGTGCAATTGGTTCTGTTAGCCATCCGCAAGTTTCATGAGCACTTAATTCTGCCTTCAGCCAAACACCTAACATCACTTTAACAGCAAGCTTTTTTTCTTTAATGATTCTCAAAACAGCTTCCGAATTCTCTCCAGAATCGTACAAACGAATCAAATTAAAAAGAGAGTCTTTAGAGATAATTTGAAGATCTTCCAATACTTCTGCATCGGTCGGATTAATTGCTCCTTCTCCTCTATCGGGATGTTGTCCGCTTCTGAATCCAGAATAACAAACTGCTTTTGAAGTTCCACACAATAAATCGTCTGCAGTTTGCTTAATTTCTATATTTTCTGATTTCTTCACTTCACTATCCTTTTGTGATTTTTTATTTTTGTTCATGCAGGATGTTAATATCATCGCTGAAAGCAACATTATTATAGGAAGACTTTTATTCATGATTAAGTTTTTAAGGGTTTAGGATTGAGTTTTTACTTTTTAGTAGCAAATAATTCTTGCATCACTTTCTTTGGCTTCCTATCAACGGTAAATAAACCCCAATGTTTTTCTGGCTCTAAGGGTTCATGCGATCCTTTCCATGGTTCATCAAAAGCTTCAAAATAAAAAGTAAGAATCTCATCTTCCTTTGTCCATTCCATTAAATCTTGATAATATACTTCTTGAAGATCTTCACTTACATTTCCTGGGTCGATTCCTCGTCCGTTCGAATTTGTTGCCCATCCTGCTTCGGTAATTACGACCGGTTTGTGAGGATATTTATCAGCAACACTGTAATAATTCTGCTTCGTATATTCTAGAGCTTCATGAATATTTTTGTATTCCCAAACCGGATAAGTATGAATGGAAATGAAATCAACCTCTTCTATCAAATCTTTCAATTTATCAAGCCATGGCACGTAATTCTCACAGAATGTAACTGGTTGTTTGGCTCCTTCCTTAATCATCCGCACATACTTGATTACATTTTCTACTGGTACATAATGATCTGTCCAATGAACCAAGGCTTCGTTACCTGCAGATAGTGAAAAAATGATATCAGGATATTGATTTGCTAATTGAATCAGCTTTTGTATCTGCTTTAGATTTCTTTCTTTATTTTCTGTTAATTCCTCTTCGGAATAAGATCCACCCCATGGACAACCGAAATTGTTCATCTCGGCACCGATATATGCACCAAGCATTACTTTAAAATCTAATTTCTCTTTCACGATGACTTCTAAAACGATATCCGTTTGCGTGTCACAATCGTATAATCGAAGGTATTTCCAATGATCTTGAAGAAGTAAAAGATCTTCTTTCACCTGCCCGTAAGTTGGAAAAACACCCGACTCAGGGCTTTGTCCTTCTCTAAACCCAGAATAACAAATTGCTTTTCCCGGTTCTATATTTAGTAGTTCATTCCTATTCATTCTATAGTGGTTAGTGGTTTCGATTAAAAAAATCGATTATTTGGCAAACTTTAACTTTTCATTTTTATCCCAGATACCCCAGTAGGCACCAACATCTCCTTCGTCATCAGTCTTCCAACTCTCGTCGAATGATGAGAAATAGAAAATATCAATATCTTCTTCCTTTGACCAAGCTTGTGTATTGATAAAATATTTAAGGGCATTTTCGGTAGATGGTTCCGCACCATGAAATTTCTCACCCACATTAGGCCAACCTGTTTCAGTAATAATTACTTTTTTACCATTTCCAGCTCTAAAGGCACGATTATACATGTCTTTCATGTACAAATAAGAATGCTCCATGCTGCAGCCTTCCCAAAATGGATAACAATTAGCCAATATTACATCACAAGCTTCTGTCACCTTTGGGCGGTTTCCAAATTCGTAATAGGCATCTACATACCCAACTTGAATGCCAGGTAAGGCTTCTTTTACTTCGTGGATATAAGCCAACAACTCATCTTCAGTTAAATCTTCACGATAAAGAACCTCGTTCCCAACAGCAACAATATCAGCATGACCTGCCTTGGCCACTTCAATAAGACCTGCAATCTCCTTGTCGTTAATACTTTTGTATTTCCCTAGCCATGCACCAACTAAGGTTTTCATTCCCTTTTCTTTGGCAATTTTAGGAATCATTTCATTTCCTTCCGTACACGAAAAGGATCTCACCCATTGGGTATGTGGCTTAATAATGTTGATTCTTCTTCTAATTTGCTCTTCGCTCAATTGAGTGCCTGGCTCTTGTCCATCCAGGTAGGGACTAAAGCATAATCCATGCATCCCACTATTCAATAATTCAGTATATAAGGCTAAGAGTTCAGACTCCGATTTTCCGGTGAGATCGATTCCCGCAAGGGACATTAAATATTCGCTTCGTACAGACATAGGTTAAGCTTAAATGGTTAAATTTTAGAAAGATTTGCATAAGCACTAGCAAGCGAAATGCTTATGCAGAATCCTTATTTTAATTGTTCATAGTGATTGATAATTCAATCCTTTCAACTTCACCACCTCGATTAAATATCAAGGCACTCGTTTCCCTATCAATTACATTGTTTGGAATTACTTTCGAATCTCCATTATTAAATGAGATAATAATTTGATTTTTATCAGATGTAGTATAGACTACTGGAACCTTACAGAAGGTATATGCCAATTGTCCTTTTTGCAGCGCAAGTTGCTGTTTCTCTCCAGTTAAGGCATAGAAATCGAACTGCTCATTATGCTTCAATATTTCTTGATCATTTAATAAAGATGTTCCAAATACGATTTCTCCATTGATAACATGAATCCCCAGCTCTCCCATTCTCGAGATAAAATCCTCTTTTACCTGTCCAGTCATACCTGGTTGTTGAGCACCAGCAGTAGAAGGTGTATGAGAGTATGCATCAGTTGGGAATGCGCCATATAAATCAGGTGATTTATACAAACCAATACCGGCCTTAATTTCGAAATAATGATCTTTTAATTTTCCAAGTGTAACAGGATCAGCATTTTCTTCTATGGCATTGAAATAGCTTTCCTGAGCAGCCAATAACAATTTAGAAACCATATGCCAATAAATACTACCAAGCCCTTCAAATCCGTAAAAAGTACCCGAACGACCTGTAAAAGATTGGTGGTCGAATATCTCCTCAAAAATGTCAAGAATATTTTTTCGTTCTTCAGAAAGTAATTGTCCATAATTCTCTGAACATAGATTGCTAAGTGCATTTTCCAATACTTCAGCATTTCTAAATGTTCCGTTAAAATGATAAGCCCCCATGCTGTCAACACTCAAAATTGAACTGTCCTTATCAGCAATCAGTTTGCTCAACAGTTTTGATCCTTTAACACTCTTTTCAGGGATATTATTCTTTTCGGTAAAACGAGGCAATTGTCTGTTAGGATAAAGGAAGTAACTGTATTGATCACGTCGGAATAGTTCACTCCATTTTAAGCAATTCAAGACATCTAAGCTTTCCTTTGCATTTAAATAACCAGAACTTAAGACCGCAACTTGCCCTTCTAGCATTTCATATAAATAGCGAACAGAAACCGTTTTATCCGTAAAAGAAATCAAATTATAAGCATGATAAAGTCCATCCTCACGTTTGTTTACTTTTATAGATTGATCCATGTAAATCAAAGCAAGATTCGTAAATTCAAGTAATTCACTAACCTTCACCGTCTTTTTCAATCCAGAAAATGAATTCGTATAAATTCCGTTTCTATATTTATTTCCAGCTTCACCTAATACATCTGCAAAGCGACGTCTGTCTTCATCCGAAAATCCTTTTTCTAAAAGAGATGAATTCTCAACAAAAAGATTAGAAATACGATCTAGAAGTGTTATCACTTCTTCTGAGATACTAATCTCTTCAATCGAAATAGCAGAAAATTTTTCTGACCAAAATTTCAGAAATCTTCTCACATAACACAAAGTAACCATGGATACTCCATTACCAACCAAAGCATTGTTTGCATCGTTCCATTCCGGACGTTGCGTATTTAACCAAATACCCGCTTCAGGAATAAAGTTACTTAGTTTGGTTAGCAGTGTAACCAGAATTTTTTCGGTAAGGTTTACCTGATAAAGTCCACCTTGTCCATTGCTCAACATTCTTCCATCAGCTCCAATTTGTGCAGCCAATTCTTTAATTTGATCGTTTAAAGCAAAATCAAACTCAATGGTATCTTGTGGATTTTTTACAATATCAGCATAGGGTTTAATACGATAAGGAACATTTGCATAAACAAAGTTCTCTTTGGTTAGCATTTCTTCTAATTTCCCAGGGTGATATTCATTGGATAATTCCAAAAATTTCTGAAGGTAAATGATCTGATGATCTCCCCAGTATCCAATATAAGCCCATGGATCATTTGGATCTGGACATTCCCAGTCAATTCCTTCTCTTGTGATTCTATATGGATTGTAACCATCTGCAGTAGATGCATTTACAAACTTACTAATCATTCCTTCCAAAAATTCAGGATAAGAAAGACCTAGAGCTTCCCAATTTTGAAAAATATCACGCCAGTTACCCTGATAATTTAATTTTGGAGAACCATCTTCATTTTTGGTTTCAATAGAAAACTGATTCCAAGGACGACTTGGATCACCATGTCTACGACTAAAAGTAAGTGGAAGATATTCAGAACAGATTCTTATTAAATCTGAATCACCCAATTTTTCAGCCAATCCATTCAAATCTGTATAAGTAATTTCGGATGGCAATTGATTCATCCAAGATTCAAATTTTTGCGCAATACCTTTGTTGGTTTGATGAACAAATAATTTAAAATCCTCTGAATCTATGGTGTAATTATTCGTAAAAATACCACCACGCATTACATTGAAAAGTGTATTTGAAAAATGGCGAGCGTAACTCAAATCATCATTTCCCATTTGCAAACCATCAGCGTCAGCAACAATCTTTATCAAATTTGAAGTTCCTAAAGCAATGTCTTCTGCTATTAAACCAGCAATGTTTTTTTCTGATTTAATAAAAAGATTAAGATTGGCCACTGCAACACTATCCTGATTTAGCTCTGTAATAATCATCCACTTTTTGGATTTATTCCCAGCCAATTCAAGTTCTGCATTTAAAAAATATGCTCCTTTTGCAGCTCTAACATCTATTTCTGTTTCTACAGGATATCCTTCTTTGAATCGATCAACTTGTTTTGCTGATAATAGAATTTTACTTCCTTCCAATCCATAAGACCATACAGTAGAAGTTTTTAATGATTCACTTGGCTCTGCTCTATCAACAGGTATTGAACTCAGCATATATAATCCCAAACCACTTTCCTCAAGTAGTTCATTCTTCTTATAAGCATCTAATAAATTACTGTATTCATTCTGAAAATCGTAATCAACACCACTCGGTAGAATATTTTCTATTCCATCAATAATATCAAATTTTACAGTTTTATTAGTCAAATTTGAAATCTGTGATGTTTTTACAAAACCAAATTTCTCACTATTGCTCCAACCATATTGAAAACTCATTCCCAAATCGAGATTGACCTCTTCAAATATGACTTTGTTGCCATAAATACTCTTGTACAGGTTTCTCTCAATCTTGTATATTTTTCTAAGTCCATTAGAAAATGGTTTCCACAAAAAAGTTTTCTCATCCTTTTCAACCATAACAATGGTTTTACTTCCTGTCTTATCTCTATAATCGTGAATCTTATCAACGGTATAATAAGGGAACAATGCATTATTTCTGTCTTTTCTTCCTGCAGACAAAGAACCATTGCTCGATATGAACATCCAGTGATCCGAATCGCTGACAATACTCATAAAGAAGTCTGACATTTGATCAGAATTGCTGATCTTGTAAAACTTTTCATTATGTAGTTCTACGAATTTCCCCTCAACTTCAGCCTTGCTGCAATTCAAACTCGTGTCTCCCAAATAAATGTTATTCTTCTTCATTTTAATTCTAATTGATTCTACTTCAATTCCTTTGCTAGTAATACTTCTGACTTTTATATCAAATTGCTATTCTTTCACAAGAATTAGCTCTAATTCTTCTAGTGATTTGCCTTTGGTTTCTGGTAACATAAAAAAGGCAAATACGAGTCCTATCGCTCCAAATAACCCATAAATTAAAAAGGTAGTTGCATTCCCAAAGTTGATCTGTTCCCATGGAAACAGCAGTTGAACCAAAAAACTGATTCCTGAGTTGATTAAGCCAACAAACGAAATGGCCAAACCACGAACTCGATTTGGAAATAATTCTGAAAACAAAACCCACATAACCGGTCCGATTGAAATTGCAAATGAGGCTACAAAACCTAGTATTCCAATTAAAACCAACCATGGGTTAATACTTATTGCCTTTGATATGAAATCGGCTTGATGCTCTTTAAAACTTTGATCGCTAATGCATTTCCTTAACGCTTCGTTAAATGCTAAATCGCTCTGAAACTCCACATTTTTCATTGGAGCAAGTTCTGCTTCATTCGAAAAAGCTGAACAATCTTGAATGTTCTTTTCTGTTAACTGATAAGTTGCTTGTCCAAAACCTGCAGAAAGTATAAACATGGAAATGGCAATACCAGTCAATCCGAAAATCAAAAGTGGCTTTCGTCCAACACGATCGACCAACCAAATTGCAAAAAGTGTAAATACAAGGTTAATAACACCAACCAAAATTGCTTGTGAAAAGGAAGCATCGGTTCCAATGCCTGTTTGTTCAAATATCATTGGTGCATAAAAGAATACTGAATTGATTCCTGTAATTTGTTGCGTAACAGCAATCACAATACTAATCAGCAATACCAATTTCATGGAAGGTTTAAACAATTCTTTAATTGCAACCTTCTCCTTTTGTGGAGATGCCTTTATACTTTTTGCGATAGACGCTAATTGTTGTTTTGCCTCTTCTTCTCCAAAAGATTTTTTCATCACAAACAATGCTTCATCATCCAGTCCGTTCATGGCTAACCATCTAGGACTGCGGGGAACAAAATTTAGAGATGCAAAATAGATTATTGCAGGCAAGGCTTCCAGACCTAACATCCAACGCCAATTGTAATTATTAAACTGCAATATTTCTGCCCAACCTGCATTGGATTTTGCTAATTGTAAAATCAAATAATTAGTAAAAAAAGCTACCGTTATTCCTAGTACAATATTCAATTGGTTGAAAGAAACCATCGTTCCTCGCATTTTAGGCGGTGCCATTTCAGCTATGTAAATTGGAGCTATTATCAGCGATGCTCCAACACCAAATCCACCGATCATTCTAGCCAATACTAAAAACAAAAAATTCGGAGCAAAAGCGGAGGCTATAGCTGAAATAAAATATAGTGCTGCTGCATACTTAAGAATTGTTCTTCTTCCAAATTTGTCGCTTAATGGACCTGCCACCAGCATAGCCAAAGTTGCGGTTAGCGTTAAGCAACTTACTGCCCATCCTAATTGAATTTTCGTTAAATCGAATTGAGGCTCGATAAACTTAACCACACCCGAAATAACTGATGCATCAAATCCCATTAAAAAGCCACCCAAAGCAACAATAAGAGAAACAAAAACAGTATATCTTAAATTCATAAATTTGATTTTGCAATTAAAAATTCAATAGTCAATTCAGTAATGAGCAATCTTATTTTTTCTGATATATTCTTACATAATCGATCTCCATTGTTTGTGGAAATGCATTATCATCAATTCCTTTTTCGCTTCCCCAGGCACCACCTACTGCTACATTAAGAATCAGATAAAATGGTTTTACATATGGCCATTTAGATTCCCCTAAGCCTTCATTTTTGTACTCAAAATAAAGTTGATCATCTACATAGGCTTTCATTATCTCTGGTGTCCATTCTAATATGTATGAATGAAATTTCTCATCCACATCAGCAATTGGAACTGTATTGGTCTGCTGTGTGTTTTTTTTCCACTGGTAATCTTTAGAATGGGCAGATGCATGTATAGTTCCTAAATTATGACCAACATGTTCCATGATATCGATTTCACCAACAGTAGGCCAATTACCATCATTATAAGTCCAATCTTTTGGCATCATCCATATAGCAGACCAAGTTCCTATCCCTTTGGGTAGTTTAGCCTTTACTTCTATTCTTCCGTGTAAGCAAGTTTCTTTAGAATTTAAGCGAGCTGAAGTATATTCTTTTCCCTCAGCTTGTTCTTTTATGGCTGTAATACGAAGTACTCCATTCTCTACCCAAGCATTTTCCTTCTTCGCTACGGTATAATATTGAGCTTCACGATTTCCCCATCCATCAGCATTACCTTCCGTATCGTATGTCCATTTTGTAGAATCTGGTAATCCGGTATAATCAAACTCGTCGCTCCATACCAATTGGTAAGAATCCTTTTGATAGACTTCACTATTTTTTGTCTTAGATTCCGATTTGGTCCAATTACAACTTGATAAGAAGAATATCATTCCTGATAGTATGATTGTGTTTTTTAATAGCATGGCGTATGGCATTTAAAATTTTATCATTGGTAAACTCGAACGTAGTCCACTTCCATAGATTGAGGAAAAATGGCATTATCAACCCCTTGAGCACCGCCCCAATTTCCTCCTACCGCTACATTTAAAATGAAAAATTGCTCCTTATCAAATGGCCAGTTACTTTCAGTTTTAGTATTGGGAGCGTAGGTATGAGTAATATTATCAGGTGTATCGATGTAGAAATTCATCTCATCCTCATCCCATAATAATCCGTAAATATGAAATTCTTCCTCGGCTGTTGACAGCGCAACACTGCTACCATTTCCGTTAGATCCAGAACCTGATGTTGTGTGAACTGTTGCATGAACTTTATTAGGATCATATCCTACATATTCCATGATATCAATCTCTCCACATGCTGGCCAACCTACTGTACTAATATTTTCACCTAACATCCATATAGCTGGCCAAATACCAGTTCCTGATGGTAACTTCGCACGAATCTCCATTCTTCCATATTTAAACGACTGTTTTCCTTTAGAAATCATACGTGTAGAGGTATAGGATCCTGCTACTTTATTATCATTTTCTTTTTGGGCAGTAATAACTAATTTACCATCTACGATTTCAGCATTATCGCCATTGGTATAGTTTTGTAATTCGTTGTTTCCCCATCCACTAGCTCCGGTTTCAAAGGTCCAATCATCTGTATTTATGCTTGTACCATCAAATTCATCAGACCAAACTAGAGTCATGTTATCCAGATAATCTGGATCATCATGTGTAATGATAATCTGTTTTGTTAAAATCTTTTCAACATCACCTTTATAAACGTGTAATTCAACATCGTAAGTTCCAGCTTTGTGCAGGTAAATTTCTGTTTGATCAATATCATCACCTGTAATCTCTTTTTCGTTGTATTTCCATGAAATACGATCATAATTTCCTGTTGTAATATTGTTTAGTGTTACGAAGTTAGGCTTCGTATTGTCAATTGAATAGGTAAAGTCGGCAACAAAAACATCATTCTGGATGCTTATCGTTTTGCTTACCACTTTATTATTTGACAATTCGTTGTTAAGTCCCCAGAGAGTGAGATCAACTTGATAATCACCTTTTTCCGAGTAGAAAACGGTGTAGTCATTTGTTGTTGCGCGTGTTTTTTCAGATACTTCTCCATTACCAAAATCATACTGCATAAATAAATATGCTCCGGTACTTGCATTAGAAAACACAATCTTATTTGCATCATTTACATCTTCGGTAAATATAAAATCGGGCGTGTAAGATTCTCCACCATCACTTTTGTCACATGATAGTAAAGTGGTCACAAAAAGTAAGGCCAAGAATAGCTTAGCAATCGCAAGCGTGCGTAATAACTTCATGGA
Source organism: Labilibaculum sp. (assembly GCA_016743925.1). Lineage (GTDB taxonomy): Bacteria > Bacteroidota > Bacteroidia > Bacteroidales > Marinifilaceae > Labilibaculum. The sequence goes on along the minus strand of JADGFH010000006.1, from coordinate 8,768 downwards.
GATTTGGTTTGAGAGCTAGAGTTAACTATTTGGTTTAGTCAAAACTCTAATTTTTAATAATTAATGAAAAAAAATTGCTGAAGCACTTCTTGTGCTCCAGCATAATATAATTAAGGTAGTAGTTTAAAATCGTCGATATAGAACAATCCTGTATTACAGTGACCTTCAGCACCCAATTGGATAACTACTTGGTCAAAATCAAGACGGTCAGCAACATCGCTATAATCAAAAGTTAATTCAACCCATTGTCCAAACTGATCTGCAGTTAAGACATGACTACGAACTTGTTGAGTTTGCCATGCATTTCCACCCATCGAACTGTCTTGAAGTTTCACATCAATTTGAGGCATAAGACTCCAATTACTAAGCCAGTCGGTCCCCGGATTACATTGAGTAACATAGTCATTAAAAGCAGGAACGAATACCTTCATTGTAAATTGATTTCTAATAGATAGATCAATTTTGTAGTCAAGTACTGTTAGTACATTTGTCCATTCGCCAGCACCTTTTTGATATTTCACAACCTTTTCAGATGAATTTACATCGGATGGAGCGAAATTGTCAATGATATCGAAACCTTCAATGTCCTTCGTTTCCCAAACAACATTTCCATTTCCTTCAAAATCATCAGAGATATCATTACTCTCCAACTCTTTAACAACAGGTGGTGCAGGTTGAGTTAATTTATCAACAGGTCTAAATCTTGTGAACCAAAAGAATGATCCTTTTGAATCCCAAAATACAACTTCTAATAAATCCTCTGTAAGTGTTGTAATTTGATATTCTGAGGCTCCAGCATAGTATCCTAAGAAACCACCGCCAGTTACAGTCAACATATCGCCTGCTACTGTACAAACAAAATCACCACCATCAAAAGGCATAATAAAGTCACCACCAGAAGGCTCTTCGTTACCTGCAGTAGTTCCTAGGTCAGAAGCCCATCCACCATTTGCATAAACTAAACCGTTTGTAAGTTGGGTTACTGTTAAACCTGAAGCAGTAATTTTGAAAGTAAATCGATCATCATATAGACTTCTATCAGCTTTATCATTTATAGCAGCTCCATACCATTCTACAGGATTAGCTATAGTTGGTCCTAGGCCAAAATGAGCTTTTGAGTAAGCATCAATTGCCCATGTTTGTTCACCACTTCCAATTAACTCATCGTAAGGATATCCTGAAAGAAAAGAAGGATTATCAACATCTGTTGTAATTTTATCTTCAACAACTGTTACACCACCTTGAGATACAACTGTTAGCTTTACCGTGTAAGTTCCTGCAAAAGTATATCGTGCAGTTACTGTATTACCTTTTTGCGTAACACCATTTCCAAAATCCCAAATAGAGCTTACACCAGGAGTATTGTTATATAGGGTATACTCATTTGTAACATCTGTTGCATTGTATCCCCATTCGATTTGTTCTGCCATTAGGTTCTCTTGTGCACTGTACTCATCTGGAGAACAAGACACAGCAACCGTTAAAAGCAAAATAAAATATAATATTTTTTTCATAATTTGATTTTTAAATAATTATCAGATAAGTCTTTAAATTGATTAATCATTTTAAATGATGTAATTCTAAACCTATTAATAACCATCGTTTTGCTCTAACACAAAGTTTGAAAGCGCAATCTCCGTTGAAGGAATTGGCCAAAATCCTCTAGCTGCTGAATTCACAGCAGAATCATAAATACCACCTAGGTTTGTCACCTGAACAGCACTTTCAAGAACTGGCATTCCTCTTCGAAGTAAATCCCAATATCTGAGTCCCTCTAAGGCAAATTCTAACTTTCTTTCTTCAAAGATTTGATCTAAAGTCACTGAGCTAATAGGAGAATAAGATTCAAAAGCACGAGAACGAACCTTGTTGTAATGAATCGCCGCTGTTGCATTCGAACCAATGTAAAACTCCATTTCTGCAGCCATCAATAAAACATCAGCATAACGAATTGAGATATAATTCTGAGGGAAATTAAGTTGCTCTTGTCCAACTGCAGGAACTTGACTTTTTAGACCTGCATATTTTTTATTCAAGTAACCAGTATATTGATCAGCCTCTTCGAAATTTCCATCTCCTAATTCAGCTACCATATCAAGCAGTGTAAAATTACGTCGAAGATCGCCATCTTGGTAAGAATCGTAAAGCTGCTGGGTAGCTGGTGAAAAACCCCAACCAGAATAATATTCTGAATCAGATGTTGTTCCTCTTGGACCAACAAAAACTACCATTTTGTTACCAATATCAAATGGTGCATTGTACCATTGCCATCCTTCACCTTGATTAGAGAATTGTACTTCAAAAATACCTTCAATAGAATTTTCTACCCATGAGTCGGTAAAGTCAGCGTGTCCCCAAAGATTTCCAAAATCTGGTAAAAGATCTGCACCACTATTTGTGATAACATCATTCAGGTAAGTCAAAACATCTGCACCTGTAACATCACCTGGCATAGTTGAACTTGCATTGCCATTTCCATAAACACCATCATAGAAAAGATACATTCTAGCTAATAAAGCTCTTGGAGCCCATTCTGTTACTCTTCCTTTTTGATCATTACTATAAGTAACACCATTCAAATTTGCAATTGAAGCTTCCAAATCACTAACAATCTGAGCGTACACCTCATCAACAGGAGCTGCTGGTTGTGAATACTCTGATGTGGTCAATGTTTTTGTAATCAATGGAACATTCTCGAAAACACGAACTAAGTTTGAATAGTAATAAGCTCTTAAGAAAAGTGCTTCACCTTTAAATTGTGTCTTTAGCTCATCTGACATTTCAGATGCGTCAACTTTTTCCAAAAAGACATTTGCACCATAAACACCAGCATAGCTATCATTCCACATAGCACTCCACATTCCTTCTGAAGAAGTCGTCAAACCTCTGTCGGCTTTCTTCCCAGAAACACCATCTGTGGCAGAACCACCTCCACCATAAGCATCATCAGAAACGATATCCATGGTTATTTGTAAACTCTCGCCCCAGTTTCTTTGCAATGGTTCATATGCAGCAATTAATGCTCTAAACATATCGTCTTCTGTACGATAGAAACTTTCTTCAGTCTGCTCTGTTACTGGACTCTTTTCGAGATAGTCGTCACAGCCCATGAAAGTAACAGCAAAAAGAAGTATATAAATTATCTTTTTCATTGTTTTTGTTTTATCTGTTAAAATATCTTAGAAAGTAATATTAGCACCTACTGTAAAAACTCTTGCTTGAGGATAAATTCCTTGATCTACACCTGTGTAGAACACATTACCATTGTTTCCAATTTCAGGTTCCAATCCAGAATACTCTGTGAATGTTAGTAGATTATCTCCCGAAACATAAAGTCTAAATTTCTCAATATGAAGCTTATCCAAAATCGATTTTGGTAAAGTGTATCCAATCTGTAAATTCTTAAGTCTTATGTAATCTGCATCTTCAACCATATAATCAGAGAAATTACCTCTGTTATTATTATTATCGCTCCAAGACACTTTAGGAGTTGAGTTCGTAGAACCTTCTCCAGTCCAACGATCTAGAACCGATGTTTGATAATTTGCATTTGGTAAATCGTAACGACGTGTAGCATCAACAATTTGATTGCCGAAAACACCATACCAGAACATACTTAAATCGAAATTTTTGTAAGAAAAATTCATATTTAAACCAATTGTGAAATCTGGATGTGGATCACCTAAATTAATTCTATCAGCATCATCCATTTTACCATCTTTATTCTGGTCTACATAAACTAAATCACCAGGAGTAGCACTTGGTTGGTGAGTACCATTCGCATCAATTTGTGCTTGATTTTGGTAAATACCATTTGTTTCCCATCCCCAGAAGTAACCAATAGGTTCTCCTTCTTTCGCAATGGTTAAATTTTTCATTCCTGAAGGACCAATATTTACATTACCATATATGATTCCTTCGTCGTTGTTAATCTTTAACATTTCATTTTTGTTTGCCGAAAAGTTAAGAGTCGCTCCATAAGAAAAATCGTTAGAGTGTCCATTGTATCCTAATAATGCTTCAAAACCTCTATTTTGAACAGTTCCACCATTTACGGTTGGAGCACTATTTCCAACATATCCTGGGATTGGTGCATCAATTAAAAGATCTTTCGTTCTCTTGTCGTAATAATCAAGATTCATGTAGAAGTTTGAACCGAAACGGATATCAAGACCTATATCTGTTTGTTCTGAAGTTTCCCACTTAAGATCTGGATTGGCAATTTTAGAAGGCGAAGAACCATTCACAATAGTACCTGCATTAAAAGTATAGTTGTGATTATTAGCTATAGAAGACAAGTATCTGAAATTACCAATGTTCTCGTTTCCATTTTGTCCCCAACTTGCTCTTATTTTTACAAAAGTAACAGGGCCTAACTTCTCTTTCAAGAAATCCTCTTCTGATAAAATCCAACCAGTAGAAATTGAAGGGAAAATAGCATAACGATCATTTGGTCCAAATCGAGATGATCCATCACGACGAACAGTTACCGATGCCATGTAGCGATTTTTAAAACTGTAGTTCGCACGTCCAAACAAAGACAATAAAGAATTTGAATCAGATGTTCCACCTGCAGACTTACTTTCGATATTACCAACATTATCGATATAAGCATAGTCAAGACCACCAATAATCAATTCACTACCACTTCCACTTAAGTTCTCATAATTGCTTGTCATTGCTGTTGTTCCAGCAATTACATCAATAGCATGCTCTCCGAATGTATTGTTATAGTTGATTGTTGTTTCCCAGTTAGTACTAAACCAGTTGTTCATGGTCTTACTAACCTTGGTTTTATCATTTTTAGTAATCGTACTCAATTCGTAAATTGGAGTATAAACATCATGCCATTGATAAGCGTAATCAATACCCAATGAGGTTCTTACTTTTAAATGATCAACAATTTTGTATTCTGCATAAAGATTACCTACAATTTTATCCGTTTTGTATTCATCATTTAGGTAAAACATTCCGGCAACAGGATTTACAATTTCCTGCATGTTACGAATAGGTCTTCCAAATTCGCCATTTTCATCCTTTACGGTAGCAATAGGATCAATATTTATGGCACGAGCTAATGGAGAATTGTAAACATTATTAGGATCTACTCCTTGAGAAGTATAATGAGAATACACCATTGATGTTCCCATTTTCAACTTCCTATCATAAGAAGTGTGATCTCCTTTTACTCTGAAATTAACACGCTCGTAGCTTGATTTATCTTCTGATACAATACCATCTTGACTAAAGTAAGATAGAGCAGTTGAATACAAAATTTTCTCGCTACCACCGTTCAAAGACAATGTGTGACTTTGTATTGGAGCATTCTTTCTAAAAATTTCTTCTTGCCAATCGGTTCCAGAACCTATACCTGCAATTTCAGAATCTTGAATCCAATCTGGAGAAGTATTATCTCTACCAGCATTCAATAAGGATTCGTTAATGATCATTGCGTAATCCTGTGCATTTAAAACATCCATTTGTCTCCATGCATTCTGAATACCATAGTAACCATCATAAGATAACTTTGCAGCACCTTTTGTTCCTTGTTTTGTTGTGATAATAACAACACCATTTGCACCCCTTGCACCATAAATTGCAGAAGCAGAAGCATCTTTCAAAACCTCCATACTACCGATATCTGTAGAAGCCAAGTAAGAAATATCCCCTACAGGATTGCCATCAATAATATAAAGTGGTTGAGAATTTCCTGTTGTACCAATACCACGAATATTAACGGATAAGCTAGCACCTGGCTGACCTGAATCCATTGTCACCTGTACACCTGACACTTGTCCCTGAAGTGCTTGCTCAGCACGTTGGATAGGCATCTTTTGAATGTCCTCTGCTTTAACAGAAGAAATAGACCCTGTTACCGAGCTCTTTTTCTGAACACCATACCCAATAACTACGACCTCATCTAAGCCCATATTATCAGTAAGCATTACAACATTTATAACTTCCTGCGTACCAACAGCAAATTCTTGACTGGCAAAGCCAACCATAGAAAACACTAAAACTGCGTCACTTGCAACTTCAATAGAATAATTTCCATCAAAATCAGTTGAAGTTCCGATTGTTGTTCCTTTTACCACTACCGACGCAAATGGCATAGGAGTGCCATCCTCGCCCGAGGAAACGACACCAGTCACAACATTTTCTTGCGCAAATATATTCAAGCAAAAGAATGTGAGAAATAAAAACAAGACCGTTTTTTTCATAAATTAGTTAGTTAAGATTAGAAAATCGTTCGATGCTCTGTTACCCAGTTTACACCTACAACGATTGCAATGTAGACGCAACATCTACCCTAATCAAAAAAAACAATACATCACAAACTCACCAGTCTAAAAATGCCAATACATCATTACTACATCACATGCATTTTTCCACATCTCAAAAACCTCTAAGTCTGATCGTTAACATTTATTAATAAACCAAAACTTTTCACACATCCTATACATCAAAAATGAAAAGGGCTAATGATTTTCATCATTAGCCCTTTCCTATTTAAAGGTAATTTCCCTCTTATTACACTTTCAAAATAAAATCTATTAGATTTTCATCTCGCGTTAAGTCAAACTTTTTACGCAAACGATAACGACTAATTTCTACCCCTCGAACCGAAATATTCATCAAAGGAGCAATTTCTTTTGTCGATAAATTCATTCTTAAATAGGCACAAATACGCAAATCTTTTGGTGTTAATTGAGAATATTCAATCCTAAGCCTTTTCAAAAAATCCTCATGAACCAGATCGAAGTGAACTTCAAATTGATCCCAATCTTCCTCGCTATTAAATTCCGCATCAATCGTTTTCATTAATTGTCGAACTTGTACCAATGCTGTCGGATCTTTTATCTTCTTTAGAGCCTTCTTTAGCTCTCCAACTGAATAAGAAAGCACTTCATTTTTATGAATAATGTTCATTGTAGAACCAGCCAATTCGCGATTTTTGATATCTACTTCGCTGCGAAGTTTATCGTTACGTAGTTTTACAATCTCTCGTTCTTGAATCAAGGCCTCTTCTCTAAATTTTTGTTCTTTCTCTTTCAATTCAATTTCTTGCTTTTTCTTTAATTGATTTTGTAAAAATCTCATTCTATACCTAACAATTATAACTGTAGCATAAACACTAAAGATTCCCAATAGAAAATAAATAATATAAGCAACTGTTGAGCGATACCAAGGAGGTAATATGGTAAAGTGGAACTCATCTTTACCTGAATTGACTCCGTATTGATTATAGGAAACAACCTCAAAGGCATATTTTCCCTCTGGGAGATTGGTATATTCTTTCTGACGAGCATTATCCCAAGCTGAAGGAATATCATCAAAACCAATTAGTTGACACTGATACAGAACTAATTCAGGATTGCTGTATTGAGGTGCAGCAAATTGAAATCGAATTGCATTGTTAGTATATGGCAACACAATTCTATTTTCACTATCTGAATCAAACTGAATTTCTTTTGCATTAGAATAGGTTCCGAAATAAATTGTAGAATCTATAGCTCCTCCAATACGAACCGTTCTTATAAAAGTCTGAAAGGGTTCATTATACTTTTTCACAATCGTAGGGTCATAATGTACAAAACCATTTTCTATACCAAATAGAACATTTTTTTTATCAACAACTCTTACATTTTCAAAAGCACCAATAAACGTAGATTTTAATGGCGCAAAAGGTTTTTTAAGAATTTCGTAAGAATTATCTACTTGAGATTTTAACAAACCAATATTTTCAGCTTGAAAAAACCAAACGTCACCATTTTTCTGCTCATACAATTTATTTGCAGGTTCTTCCCCCTCCAATAGATTATTTAAGTATTGATGCTTTTCAAATCGATCCGCTTCGGTAACATATTTGTAAAAACCATGATCGGAAGAGAATACAGTTTCATTTCTTAATTCGTGGACATCAATTCCTAAATTTGACTGAAAACCTTCTTCAATTCCATAAAATTTATAATCTATACAACGATCAAAACTATTATTTAAATTCAAATGATACACTCCCTTATAACCATGACACATCCAAATACTGTTGTCATCGTTCCATATCATCTCTCTGGAAGATTCGTTAAAATTTTCTATTTTCTTAACAAATTTCCAATTCCCATTTATTTTCTCAAAAAGAATTAGACCAGTGTAAGTCCCTCCTATCATTTTATTAGGATACTCATTTTTATAAAGGTAATTCCATCCACCCGCAACATCAGAAATTAAAGTTCCTATTCGGTTCTTAATGCTAAAGGTTCCTTTGTTGTGTCCACAAATAAGTTCATCACCTATAACTTGTAAACTCCAGACTTGGCCAGATGTATTTTTAACCAACTCAAATTTAGCTTCTTCTTTGTCTATATCTTGTTCAAAATTATATTTTCGTGCGAATAAGCCTGTATTCGTCCCCAAATACAAGACTCCTTTGTGATATATACAAGCATAGCCAGCTCCTATATCTTTATCTTTTGGGAAAATTGTTAGAGGCGAACTAATTTCCAGATAATCAATTCCATTATCCAATCCAACCCATAAATTTTCCTTGTAGTCTAAAAATAAACTCAGAACCGTATTGTTTTGTAAACCCTTTTCAGTGTTTATATTTTGAAGTATTTCCCCTTCCTTATTAATAATGTATATACCATTGCGAACAGTGCCAATAGCAAATTTATTATCTCCAATTGATAAGGCTGTAAACACCTGATTTCTCTTGAATAATTTGCTTAGTTTAAGATTCCATGGTAAAATCTGAAATCCATCGAAAA
>JADGFH010000571.1:3578-4422 GCA_016743925.1 Labilibaculum sp. | reverse complement strand
CAATATGCACACATCAACTCCTTTTATCTACTAAATCCTGATAAATCAATAGAATTATTAGAAAAAACATTGGCGAAAAAAGGAATTAACAACTTGAATAAATCTCGGTTGAAATTAGAATTAGCCGATACGAAGTTATTTGCAGACGATAAATGGGATGCGATTTTACTTTACTCCCAAATTGAAAAATCGAACAGAAACAATGAGTTGGGATTCGACTCTAAATTTAAAAAAGCCAAAGTTTCGTACTATATGGGAGAAGTAATTTGGGCAAAAGCACAACTTGATGCATTAAAAGGAAGCACTTCGAAATTAATTGCCAACGATGCAATTTCACTTTCACAATTGATCAGCGACAACACCACTTTGGACACAAGTTATACGGCAATAAAATTATATGCTGATGCTGATTTTTTAATTTATCAAAGAAAAGATTCCTTAGCTGTTGTAAAATTTAACGATCTTCTTAAAAATCACGCAGGACATTCCCTTAGTGATGAAGCTTATTTTAAGCTATACGAAATTCATTTTAAGGCAAATAAAATGAATTTGGCTAATGAAGCTTTAACTGCAATTATTCATAAACATCCATATGAATCTCTAGCAGCAAAGGCATTATTAGCGCAAGCGGAATTATTTGAAAAACTGCAAGAACCTGAAAAAGCAAAAGAAAATTACAAAACAATCGTAACTGAATATCCTGATAGTATTTTATCAATTGAGGCAAGAAATAAATTAGAAGCGCTCAGAAAGTAATATTTAAGATATCTTTGCAAAAAATAAAAAACAACAAATGATTATATACAACACAAGTTACCTGATTGACAACACAATGGAAGAAAGT
>JADGFH010000571.1:3227-3568 GCA_016743925.1 Labilibaculum sp. | reverse complement strand
TCATCCCTTTGTTAAAGGAAACAGGAACTTTTTCATCATGCTATTTTTGTAAAGTAATGGTTGCAACCGAAGATGGAGGACTTACCTTCTCTTTGCAACTACTGTTTAAATCTAAAGAATTATTTAATAAATATCACACTAGCTTTGAACCTAGAACAAAAGCAGTTTTCGATGCCAAATTTCGAAATCAGGCAATGAGTTTTTCATCTCTTTTAGAAGAGGTATAAATTATTTATTTTGATCCAACAGAACAAAGCATACATCTACGCCCTATCTGCAATTTTTTGCTGGTCGACAGTTGCTACAGCCTTTAAAATTGCCTTAGAGGGTATGGATTTTAT
>JADGFH010000571.1:0-3217 GCA_016743925.1 Labilibaculum sp. | reverse complement strand
TCTATTAATTTCATCTGCAGTAGCGATGCTTTTTATGGGAAGTTTACTTTTGCTTTCTTCACAATTGAAAAAAACATTTTCCGGAAATAAAAAAGATTACTTACAATCGGCAAGTCTTGGCTTCCTTAATCCTTTTTTATACTATTTGGTATTACTAAAGGCTTACTCTATAATTCCTGCACAATTTGCCGTAAGTCTCAATTACATTTGGCCAATAACACTTGTCTTACTTTCGATTCCACTTTTGAAACAAAGAATTGGCTTTAAAAGTATTTTATGCATTCTACTTAGTTTTGCTGGAGTTCTTATAATTGCAAACAAAGGATCTTTTACATCGATAGAAACACCAAATAACTTAGGTGTTTTATTAGCTTTAGTTAGCTCTATTTTTTGGGCTCTTTATTGGATTTTTAATGTTCGCGATCAGCGAGAAGAAAAGGAAAAGCTTTTCCTTAATTTTATTTTCGGGTTTGGATATACTTTAATTTTTATTTCTCTTTTTGGAGAATTTAAGCTTCCTAGCACAAAGAGTATTTTGGCTGCCATTTACATCGGACTGGTAGAGTGTGGTTTGGCTTATCTTTTTTGGTTAAAAGCAATGAAGAATACGAGTTCAACCGATAAAATAAGCAATTTGGTATTTTTAAGTCCATTTGTTTCCATGTTCTTTCTCTATCTGATTATCGGAGAATCTATCTATCTTAGTACTCTTGTGGGACTAGGATTTATAATCCTGGGAATTGTTCTACAAAAATTCGTAAAAAAAACCAATTCAATTGAGTAACGACAGAATTATAATGGGCATTGACCCAGGAACAAATTTAATGGGCTACGGACTAATCAGAGTTGTTGATAAAAAACCACAAATTTTAGTTTCTGGAGTCGTAGACATGAAGAAAATCACCGATCCATATATTAAGCTTCAAAAAATATTTCAACGAACTTTGCAGGTAATCGATGAATACCATCCTGATGAACTGGCTATTGAATCACAGTTTTTTGGCAAAAATGTACAATCGATGTTAAAGTTGGGAAGAGCTCAGGGTGTTGCAATTTCGGCTGCCTTGCATCGTAACATACCTATTTTTGAATATGCTCCTAAGAAAATAAAACTGGCCATTACTGGAACAGGAACGGCTTCTAAAGAGCAGCTAGCAACAGTTCTTCAGCGATTTTTTAAAATGAAAGAATTTCCTCAAAATCCTGATGAATCCGATGCGATTGCAATAGCAATGTGTCATTTTTTTCAAGGTAACAATCCTCTAGCCAAGAGCAAGCCAACTTCGTGGGCGGACTTTGTGAAAAAAAATCCAAGTAGAGTAAAATAAAAAAAGCCGCTCCTAACAAAGCGGCTTGTGTATTCAATATTTTATGCTATTCTAAATTCTTTCGAATCTTATCTGCAATCTCTGCTAACTGTTCAGCAGAAACTTCCAACTTTGGATTTGCAAAATTTAAATCCCCAATCTTATTTAATGGCACTAAATGAATGTGTGTGTGGGGAACTTCAATTCCAATAACTGCAACACCTATTCGCTTGCATGGAATTGTTTTCTCAACCGCTTTAGCTACTTTTTTAGCAAAAACATTTAAGCCGCTTAAAACATTATCTTCTAAATCAAAAATATAATCTACCTCTTGTTTTGGAATAACTAAGGTATGACCTAATGCCAGTGGACTAATATCCAAAAAGGCAAAATAGTTTTCATCTTCTGCAATTTTATGACAAGGAATCTCGCCATTAATTATTTTTGTGAAAATTGAAGCCATTTTTATTTATTTTATGATTTTAAACCTCGATTAGATAGAAATATCAACAATTTCGAATGGTATTAAACCATTTGGAACCTGAATTTCAACAACATCACCAACAACCTTACCAATTAAACCTTTTGCAATTGGTGTATTGATTGAAAGTTTTCCTTGTTTAAAATCAGCTTCTGTTTCAGACACTAATGTGTAGGTCATTACAGCACCATTTTTTTGGTTCTTAATGGTGACTTTATTCATCATTTGTACTTTCGATGTATCAATTTTAGTCTCATCAATAACCCTGCTATTTGCAAGAATACCTCTTAATTGGGCAATTTTTGCCTCCAATAATCCTTGCGCTTCTTTTGCCGCATCGTATTCCGCATTTTCCGACAAATCACCTTTGTCAATTGCTTCTCCAATTTGCTTAGAGATGTTTGGACGCTCAAAAGTTTCAAGTTGTTCCAATTCTGCTCTTAGCTTTTTTAGTCCTTCGGCTGTTACATATGAATAACCAGACATAATATCCTCCTATTTAAAATTCTCTTAATTCAAAACTATCTGATCGCTAACGATCTATAAAAACAAAAAGAATCTCGACACTTCGAAACTCTTTCGGATGCAATAGTGAAATTTCGCAACATGCATCCATTCCTGTATTGATTAACAGGAACCTATAAAAGTATAATTTTTTTACATTAATTGTACTTTCTGTCTAATATTTCCTTGTAAATAATTGCCTGACGCCAATCAATTTCTTCCTCAATCACCTCTTCCACCTCTTTTTCATCCACATTCTCTTTATGAATAGAATATAGATCCGTAAAAGTAGTTTTTTTCGCCTCATTGCGCGCTTCAGCTTTCTCCTTTTCTCTTCGGTTATACTCCTCCATCATGGTTTCTTGACGCACTGGTTCTGTATCTTCAACAACTTGAACCTGTGGTTTGGATATTTCCCCACCCAAGAATGCTTCCAGTACCGATTCCAAACCTTCTTTAGGTTCGGAAACTTGCTGATCAATTTCGCCATCTTCTGGAGGGGCGACAGCTACAGGTGGCTTCTTTTTCTTCAGCATACTAATGATGCCAAAGAGTGCTACAGCAATCAAATAGATTATATTTCCCCAATCACCATCCATACGAATACGATTAAAATTGAATAAAAAGCTTAATTTTACTACCGAATAACACTAAATGCAACAAGATAAGCGTTACTAAAAGTAAATCAACACAACAATGCGTATCAACAAATCAAATTTACTATATTTTTTTCTTTTCCTTCTGTTAAACACGTTTTTTTGTTCGTGCAGTTCCGATAATAAAAATAAAGATATTGTTCCTAACTGGCACATCAATTCAACGCTATATTTGGATTATCATAGTGACCTTGGTTCTGTAAACAATGCGCTTTATTTTTCGGATATAGGAGGAGAACCTGTAGGTTATATGAACCACGGTATAATAG
>JADGFH010000570.1 GCA_016743925.1 Labilibaculum sp. | reverse complement strand
AAATCTCATTTGGAATAAATCCCAGATCATTTTCTTGAATATCTAGAAATTCTAAATGTTCAAGCCTAAAAAGTGCAGGAGGCCATTTTCCTTCGAGACGACTTTTTGCAATATTTAAATGTGTAAGCTGGCCTAGTTCATTAAGCTGATAACCTTTTAAGAACCAAGTTACTTGCTTTACTTGTTTTAGGTCTCTATTTAATTGACCTATTAGTTCTTCTATTATAAGTGAGTCTCCCATTTACAGTAATCCTGGTTTCTAATCCGCATATATACAAAATAGCAAAAACTTAATACCTATACCAAATAAAAAAAATACAACTGGTGATGATCTTCAATCTCATGGCTGGTATATTTAGAAAAAAATCTCCCATATAAAAGGGAGATTTTTAATTATTAGATGTCGTACGGAAATTTAAATCGATGTATAATACACTACTTTATTTGTCTTAGTTCAATATCCCGCTTGCTAAAAAGTTCTTTTAGGCTTTTAGGCTTGTTGTTTTTAAAATTGATATAAAAAGCTAAATTATCTGATTGTTTACACCCTACTTTTGAAAAACGAATAATTTCGTTCTGCTGTAATTCCTGAGAATGGATAGCAGCGTCACGAATTTCACCTATCATTTTGCGTTTCCCATAGGTGTCTGCGAATAGGGTAAAATCCATAACATGATTTAACGATAATTCAGATGGCATGCTTTCCAGACTAGAGGACGCAACTGCTTTGCCATTTAAATAAAGCGTAATTGTTTTATTTCGATTTACTGCTACAGCTATGTGAGCCCATTGGTTAAAGTTAATTGTACTATCGGCACTTGTAATTGAAAGTGATTGATCAACTCCCTTATCAAAAGTTTTATTGAACGATCGATTTTGATAAAAAGCTGCGTTAAAATGGAGTCTCCCCTCTTTTGTTACTTCGAGATACCAGCCTTTAGCATCGCGGAAAAATGTTCGACGATTGCTTGCTATTACTCCTTCTGTAATAGGTTTGATCCAGGTGCTAAATGTAAAATTTTTATTCGCGCCGAATAAATCAACATAACCAGCATTTATAAAGCGTTCTTTTAAAAATAATGAATTCGATTTACCTCTTTCGATTTTATGCTTTTCAGTTGAAGTAACTTGATAAGTAGATGTTTTCTTTACATCTGTTGAATAAATTGGAGACAGTTCCAAGGCAATTAGATCGTCTTTCTTAAGCTTTTCAGTTATGAGTACCTGAGAATTTGTACTCGTTTTTTCTCCATTAATGGTCCATGAATAATTATAATAAGCAGGAATAACAAGGTCGGTATCCATTTGAAATACACATTTGCCATTCACTTCTCCTTCTGCTACTATCTTAAAGTTATCATCAAAAAATCGGTCAACTGTTTTTTCAAGATCGGCTTCCCATAAACCCCTTCCGTAGCTTGCACCCAATAATTTCTGAGTAGGATAATCAATTCTAATCTCAGCAAAATCTGTTAAATTAAACCCTTTAAGCCATAGCTTCCAATCAGAATCTTGTGCACTTCGGTAGAATACTCCATAACCTTTAACCAAAGCATACAAATCGCCTTTTGTTCCCTCATGAAACAGTAACTCTAACACCGGTCCATCGGGAAGTGATCCTTTTATGGTAGACCAAGTAATACCTCCATCCGTTGAATGGATAATCTCACCTTTATCGCCTCCAACCCACATTTGCGAAGGGTTCAAAGGATTCACACAGCCACTTACTTTTCTATTTCTCATTGTCCCTTTAAATCCTTCGGGATATTTATTGGTATCCCAGGATTTTCCACCATCTTGTGTGGTCATTACATCAGTAGCCGTAAAAGCGGTTAAAATACTATTCTCGCTACGCGAAACTTGAACCGAGAATATCTCTTTGTCTCCCATATTAGGTACCCTATCGAATGAAACGCCACGGTTATGACTAACATACAAAAATTTCGGTAACTGTGCTTCCGGTTCGGTTGGTCTTCGCCCGTAAGCTATATAAATCTCATCCAGATTTTTATAGTTAACAGCTACTTTAGGATAACTCCATGAATGCATCTTCCAAAAACCGGGTTCAAGAAAGTTAAGTCCCTCCCCTTTTTCGGTTTTTGCCACTGGATAATAGGTCGTGTTAGTAGATGGATTCATGAAAATGGCATCTCCTTCGTAACCTCTATCGTTTTCCCATTGATTATACCGATAGGTTTGTATGTTCACATCCTGAGTGTTCCCTGCAACATAACGATCACCAAACTCATTCACCACTAATGAATACCATAAAAATGCCGGCATGTTACCATTTATGTTCACCCAATTGGTATCTGCAACTTCCTTCATCATAATACCAGCATCGCAAGCTTTTACTTTAAAGCCTTTTTTTGCTGGATGAAATTTTAATGCATGATTATCTGCATTGTGACTTCCGTGAGGAGCCAGCGGTCGACTACCGTCTGGCATTTGTGCATTAGCACGAGTACTCCAACTTTGTACTTCCCAATTACGTCCCCCGTCAAAAGATTCACAACTGGCTACGTTGGATGCAATCAGGTGGTTTTTATCAAAAGGATCTACTTCAAAAAAACTTGTCCATCCACTACTTCCATGGCCACCAAATATCCCTCTTTCAAAACCAAGCTTATTTTTTGAATCTTGTCGCAATTCCCAAGTTTCTCCCCTATCAGCAGAATAATAAACCTGAGTATTATCTCCCTCTGAAGCGACTATATACAAAGCATCAACATCGTTACCGCTTAATGTTGAAACAAACATCGGGCGATTTCCAAATTTAAAATCTTTGATCAAGCTAAAGGTAATTCCTGCATCAACCGATTTATATATTTTTGATTGAGCACCCAAGTATACAATATCCTTATTTTGCTTGTGAAAAGCCATTTCCTGAAATTTCGTATCGGTAAGCTTTAGCATATTCCAGGATTTCCCTCCATTATCGGAGCGGTAAACACCCGTTTCCCATCCATGATTTAATCCTGATTTTTTGGTGACGCTACCTATCAGGATCATTTTATCTGCGGCATTTCTAAACGCTTCCACCCATTTGAATTGTGGTGCTCTTCCCTTCTTATCCTCACTGTTTATAATTCTATTCCAGTTCTTACCTCCATTTTCGGTTTCGTACATTTGTCCAAATCGAGATATGGAGAATACGTGATCAAAATTCGCTGGATCTACTGTGATATTCTCATAAGTATCTCGATTTAATCGATCTGGAATATTATCGGTTATTGAACTCCAACTAATTCCTCCGTCGGTTGTCTTAAATATGCCATCTCCATCGGGATTGGCATACATTACCTTTGGATTGACCGGATGAAGTTCCAAGTCATAAATACGGCCAGAGGTGGAATACATCGCTACATGTTTCCACAGCCCTTTTAGACGTTTAATACGCTTATTTGGTTCAATTTTATCTGCGGCAACAATATTTGATGTTTCCTTCGATTCAGGAAAAAGAGTTTCAAAATTTTCATAATCTTCACTGTATAGATCTGCCCATTTGTGAACCTGAGATAGATTTTGCAACAATTGACTATTGGGAATAGGCAAAGGTGTTCCTGCCTTATCTTTTCGCGACCCAATGCCCGAGTTCTCCTGAATATAGGATTGAGATAAACGGTCAATTTCCTTCCGATGCCATCCTTCATCCAGCAATTGCTGATAAAGATTTGACAAGTTTTCCTTTTTTTGAGCATGTAATGAAAATGCAATACTTATTGCAAAGACTAATGCGATAAATTTATTACTCATTATTTTTCTATTTCTATTTGAATAAAAAAAACTGCGGATATCCATAATTCTGAAATCCAATAGCTACACCAATCTGATTGGCATTATTTCTCAAACAAACTAATTTCACGTATTCCAAGCAGTCCATTACCAGGTTCTACTGAAAGCAGTTCAATCTTAACGAATTTTGTGTTGGTTGATTGCCAATCTTCCAACTCGAAGTTATGTCCCGTTTGGGAATCTTCGTAAACCATTGTCCAATTAACTCCATCGCTCGAAGTCTTTATTTGAAACTGGTACCAATTGCTATCTTTTTCCCAAACAATCAGACTACCGGCCAGTGAAGTATTTTCTTCCAGTTCGATGGTAATCCATTGTTTGCTGTTACTTTCCGAAAACCACCAGCTTTCGTTATCATTATCGTTTAGCTTATCTGGCGAATAACCTGCTTTGGTACTACTAACTTTAAGTTTGTAATCCTTTACCTTTTTCAGATTCAACTCGGCCTTTAATGTTCTACCAGCCTCTACCCTTCTCATTTTTGCAGGCTTCGCCTTAAACGATCCTTTAACAATAGCTTGCGTAGCTTTGGTGCTTTTGGTCTGTAATTTTATCGACTCTAATCCTGAACAAGAAGCCTCCACAGTAATATTTCCTGATTTACATGTAGAGCGCAACCAAATAGCAGCCACACCACCTTCAAATTCA
>JADGFH010000569.1 GCA_016743925.1 Labilibaculum sp. | reverse complement strand
GGTTATGCGTCATCCAATAGAAGGATCTGCACGTTATGCCTCGGAAGTTTCTGATGTACCAGTAATTAATGCTGGTGATGGTGCCAACCAGCACCCAACCCAAACAATGCTCGATCTTTATTCCATCATGAAAACACAAGGAACACTCGAGAACCTGAATATTTTTATGGTTGGGGATTTGAAATATGGCAGAACTGTTCACTCTCTGTTAATGGCCTTATCTCGCTTCAACCCTACCTTCCACTTTATTGCTCCTCAAGAGTTAGAGATTCCTCTGGCTTACAAAATTTTCATGGATAAAAATAACATTACATATTTTGAGCATAGCGAGTTCGACGAAATAATTAATGATGCTGATATTTTATACATGACACGTGTTCAACGTGAACGTTTTGCTGATCCTTTAGAATATGAGAAAGTTAAAAATGTTTATATCCTTAAAAACGATATGCTAGCCAACACGAAAGATAACCTTCGTATTCTTCATCCACTACCAAGAGTAAACGAAATTGATGTGGATGTTGACACCAACCCAAAAGCATATTACTTTGAGCAAGCTTTAAATGGTGTTTATGCCAGACAAGCAATCATGGCTAAAGCTCTTAATTTATAAACTTATATTCACGTCAAAAAAGTAGATCATCATATGAATGCAAAGAAAGAATTACAAGTAAGTGCTATTGATAATGGAACCGTTATCGATCATATTCCAGCAGAATATCTATTTCAAGTTATCACTATTTTAGGTTTAGACAATTGTAATAATTCCGTAACATTTGGAAATAACTTAGAAAGTAAATTATTAGGTAAGAAAGCGATTATTAAGATTTCTGATAAATTTTTCGAAGATGAAGAAATCAATAAAATTTCTTTGATTGCTCCTCATGCGAAATTGAATATCATTCGCGACTACAAAGTTTCAGAGAAAAAAATTGTTGAAACACCTAAAAAAGTGATTGGTATTGCTAAATGTATGAATCCAAAGTGCATTACTAATGTAGAAGCTGTTACAACTCGCTTTAAAGTAATTGAAGATTCTCCTATTACCTTAAAATGTCACTACTGTGAGAAGATTACTGATCACAAACACATTGAGATTATTTAATTGATACTGTATATTAAATGAATGAAAAGAAGCCTATGTGGCTTCTTTTTTTTGCACCAATTTGTGGTAGAGAATACAGATCAAAGGATAATTATTACCTTTGTCGCTCCTTACAAATTGAATAAAAAATAAGTATATGAATTCTTCGACAGAACAAGTTCGTAATCGAATAACACAAGCTATTGAAAATGGACAAAATGGGAAAATTAGAGCCTGCAAAGAAGATTTACGTATTCTTTATGCAAGCATAAAAAGCGAACCATTCCTACTTTGGGAAGATGCATTTGTTTCTCAATTGGGAAAAGCAATTATCATGATGCTCCATATGGATTTAATTGATGATGAAGAACAAAACATTGGTTTAGCTCACCTCTCCTATTTATATATTACAAAAGGAATCGAGAAAGAAGAGAGCTTAGCTCCTGACTATGACACTTGTGAGCTTTTCCGTTTAAGAAAAGATCGAATTATTCTTTTGAAAAGCTTTGATGATTCTTTTGTTGATAGCTTACAGGAATTCTATTATTCAAATGATAAAGCAATTGACCGTGATGCATATAACCTACAGAGAAAAACGGTTTTAAGTCGTATGCCATTCTTGCAATTTGCAGATATTCATGCCATTGAGGAAGATTATAAAAATCTACGAAATGATGAGTATTTACTTGAGACAGCCAATTATATTGAGCATGATAATGAGATTACAGCTGAAACTTTAAATGAAGCTGCTCTATTGCATAAGATTTTGTACAAGCATACTTTACAGAAATTAAAAGATGGCGAGTTGCTATACTAATATAATAGCAGTTCTTCATTTATCAGTACTGTAGCAGCAAAACTCCTAATAATTTCTCACCGGTTCTAGAGCCGCACTAACTCCTACTTTTCTCCTTAAATGAGTGAAGTAGGCAATAAATCATGCCTATTTAAAATTTAGCCGCATTCCCTAGTAACTAATTTTTCTGAATCATCCTCGATTAAAAACTCTCAATCATAATTTCTTGATAAAACCATCGAAACAATCTGTGAGGGATTGTAATGATATCTTTTGCGAGGCACGATGGAAAAGATTTAACGAAAAGCTCGACCTAAATGGGTACAGCCAAATAAAAAAAGACTTTTTTATCCGTAAAACATATAAAAGCTTATCGGTTTGCTCTTTTATTTATATCTTAATGCTTGATTTGGCAAAAGGCACAAAATGGCTGTAATTATGCTCGCCAAAATGCTGTAATTCGAATGTGAAATACAGGATAAAACCAGCCGGTTAAAACAATAAACGAAATCATTTTATGAGTATAGAAAAATACGACCTTGTTGTTTTGGGAAGTGGGCCTGCAGGTTTCTCGGCAGCAATGCGCGCCATAGATTTTAAAAAATCGGTTTGTATTATTGAAGCAAATCATTTGGGAGGTGCCGGTATTATGAACGGCGCTCTTACTTCGAAGGCAATGTGGGAATTATCACGAGATTTCTCAATCGCATCATCGGTAACTAGAGGATACCGTGCATCGGGACTAAATGTAGAATATGATAAGGTCCAAAAGACGGTTATACAAGCCGCAAAACAAAAGCAATTGCAAATACTTTCGCAGATTGAAACCTACTCGAAAGCAACAGAAAATTCAGGTAGCATTACCCTAAAATATGGTTGGGGAAAATTTCTCGATTCGAATACAGTAGAGATTATTTCTCCTGATAAGATAGAACAAGTAAAAGGTGAAAATTTTATTATAGCAACGGGTTCAAGACCACGTCCGATGCCCGACATTGAGGTTGATAATGAGCGTATTATTGATTCAGAAGGGATTGTCGATTTGAAAGAATTTCCTGAACGTATGATTATTCTTGGTTCGGGTATTATTGGTTGTGAGTTTGCAACGATCTTTTCAAATTATAGTCAAACTGAAGTGCATCTTTTGGATAGGCAGCACAAGGTAATTCCTTACGAAGATGATGATTTGAGCAGCTTTGTTGGGAAAAATTTAGAGGACAATGGTGTTATTATTCATCATACAGCAAACTTAAGAACGATACGGAAACGTCCAGATTTTCTGGAAGTAGTTTTAGATTATCAGGATGGACATTCGAAAGTAATTGAAGTAGATGTTGCACTAGTTGCCATTGGTCGTATTCCAAACCTGGATAATATTGGTTTGGAGAATGTTGGAATATCTACTACAGATCGTGGTTATTTAGATATTAATGAGGTTTGTGCTACAGATAACTTCCAATCTTGCAATATTTTTGCTGCTGGTGATGTATCTGGACATGCCCAATTGTATTCGGTTGGAGAATTACAAGGAAGATATATTGTAGAGGCTCTGTACGGCAATTTGGAGTATCCGTTGGACTATTCGAACATGTCGACTTTAATGTTCTTTAAACCTGAAGTAGCAGCCGTTGGTTTAAACGAAAAAGGATGTAGAAAACGTGGTATTTCTTATAAGGTTGCAACTTATTCGAATTCTTTGGTGAACCGAGCTGTAGCAATGCGTGCCACAAATGGTTTTGTGAAAATAATTGTTAGCGATGATGGAAAAGATCGCATATTAGGTATGCGTGCTGCAGGTCCACAGGCATCTACCCTGATCACCTCTATTGCTTACCAAATTACGCAAAAAGGAACCTTGAAAGATATTCGACAGAACGTACATCCGCATCCTAGTATTAGTGAAGGAATACAAGAATGTTTACGTGTTTTTGAAGAGAAATCGATATATAAACCAAAGGCATTCCCCGATTTAATTAAATTGGAAAGTTGGAAACCTGAGGTAGTTAAAGAAAACAGCTAAAGACTAGCTTTACAAAAAAAAGAAACATGAAAAAGACGCAATTCACATTGCGTCTTTTTTTATTAATTCTATTGTTCCAACCTGAAATAAGTTGATAGAGAAACGACATATTTCACCATCATGCAATTTTCATTGCTGTAGGTGACAAATGACACATCTATTGTCTATCCTTTTTCAATTGTAAACACAATTTCTCTTTTCTGGTTTTTGCCCAAGGCAGGAATAATTAGATATGCAGCATTACTACCTTCTATTGGAACAATTGATAAATCATATTCTTTTGTTAAGCGTATGACACTCTTTTCAGCGATCATATCTATTGCAGGAATATAAATACATGAAGAAAGGTCTTCTCCTTTATTTTCTATCCATTTGCATCGAAACTTGCCGATTGTTGTATCATATTTGTAATTAATCAACTCACCGGAAACGCAAATTGGATATGGCCTAATGATGGTATTTTTAAAGTAGCTCCGCTCCTGCATATCTTGAGAATATGCCCAATAAGTGTTACTAAATTGATATTTCTCAAAAAACTCATGGTACATGGT
>JADGFH010000568.1:3420-4464 GCA_016743925.1 Labilibaculum sp. | reverse complement strand
TCAGGGGATGTCTTTGTGCTGGATATGGGGGAGCCGGTAAAAATATCTGATCTTGCTAAGCAGATGATTAATCTAACGGGGATGTCTGTCAGAAGTGCGGATAATCCAGGTGGAGATATTGAGGTTCATTTTACCGGGCTGCGTGATGGCGAAAAGCTTTACGAAGAGCTCCTCATTGGTGATGATGTATTAAAGACCGAACATCCTATGATCATGCGGGCGCAAGAAGTGATGCTATCGTGGGTGGAGTTGGAGGTTGTTCTTGAACAGCTGCAGAACGCGTTAGATGCATTTGAGTATCAAGAGATTCGTACAATTCTTCTTGCTAATGTAAACGGTTATAACCCACAGCATGATGTTCGTGATCTTATTTTTACTTCTGTTGCTCGGAAAAGAAGTAACAGCGAAAATGGTAAATAAGTTATTTTGAAAAGTTGATTTTCGTAGGGAGTTAGAGGAATTAATTTTCTAGTTATGGGGCTTTGAAATAATTGGCTTGTTTAACTTTTTAGTGAGTATGGAGGCTCATGCTTAAAAAAAGCTGGAAAAAAGTTAAATTAAATGTCCAGGTTTGTCTTTGTCGGCAGGGTTATTAGTTTTATGTATTCGTAGCTTATTAAAGTAGTAAATAAGACTGATTAACTCAATTTTTTTGAAAGTTGTTGTATTTTATTATTTTAATTGGAAATTTATTAGGGAAAATTGTGCTTAATCATTCGTTGAAATACCGGGCTGATATTGACGGCCTTCGTGCCGTGGCAGTTCTTTCTGTAGTAGCCTTTCATGCAAGTTCGCGATTATTGCCAGGTGGTTTTGTCGGAGTCGATATATTTTTTGTGATTTCAGGCTATTTAATATCGAAAATAATTCTTTCTGAATTGAGTGAAAGGCGGTTCTCTTTTTTTGAGTTTTACAAGAGGCGAGCTTTACGAATTTTTCCGGCACTAATTCTGGTTATTTCTACCTGTATTGCCGGAGGATATGTTCTTCTTCCTCCTTCGGCTTTCGAATCGCTTGGTAAACATGCCTTAATGGGAGCAGGTT
>JADGFH010000568.1:0-3410 GCA_016743925.1 Labilibaculum sp. | reverse complement strand
TTTAAAGCCTCTTCTTCATTTGTGGTCCCTTGGAGTTGAGGAACAGTTTTATCTGATTTGGCCTGTAGTATTGCTTTTGTTTTGGCGTTTTTTTGGGAGCTTGAGGGGGGTTATTCTTCTGATAATAATTACTTCCTTTTTGGTGAATATTTTTCTTACCTATTCAGCTCCAGCAAGTGCGTTCTACCTCCCGTTTTCACGGTTTTGGGAGCTTTCTGTTGGTGCTGGGCTTGCGTGGTTGTCTATCTCCCCTTCTAAATATTGTATTTCTAGCTTCCCTAGGGTCCAGGATGCCTTTTCAGTTATCGGGACGATGTTGATTTTACTAGCGCTGGTAATGCTGAATAAGGCTCTGTCTTTTCCTGGATGGTGGGCTTTGCTGCCAGTTATTGGAGCTGCATTACTCATCTACGCAGGACCAGATGCTATTGTGAATAGGCAAATACTGAGCCGTAAACCTTTTGTCTTTATAGGGTTGATTAGTTACCCGCTATACCTTTGGCATTGGCCGTTGTTTGCTTTTACGAGAATAGAGGGTTATGACTTCAGATATAGAGTTGTTGCTATTGCGGTTGCGCTGGTACTTTCGTACATCACATTTAGATTTTTAGAAAAACCTATCCGTAACAGCTTATTAAATATCAAAGGGAAGATATCAGTTGTTCTATCATTAATGATTGTTTGTACAGCCTGTGTTGGTGCAGTGATCTGGAAAAGCGAAGGTTACTCAATACGCTTTCCTAGCTATATAGCTAATGTGATTCGGTACGATAAAACGTTTGATCTTGGTTTGTGGCGCTCGGGTACTTGTTTTAATCTTAAAGAAGCAGATTATAAAGATGATTTTCCAGACGTTTGTAGCGGTAATATTATTACAAAGAGAGAAGGTAGTGTGCTTTTATGGGGAGACTCTATAGCTGCAAGTCTATATCCTGGCTTGGCAAAAATTCAAGAAAACAACAACATTGCTCTAGCTCAATACACTACAAGTAATTGCCCTCCATTCCTTGAGTTTGATGACTTAAATAATAGGCACTGCCGTAGGGTAAATCAATTAGTTGCTAAAAAAATTGTCGATTTAGAACCAGAGACCGTAATTTTGTCTGGTTACTGGATTAAGTATTCAAAATATTTTTACCAAAATTCGTCTCATTATAGTGATGTCCCTGCGTTGCTAAATATCACAATTGATTATTTACGTGCAGCTGGTGTTTCACGGATAATCGTTATAGGTCCGCTACCCCTTTGGCGACCGGAGCTTCCTAAAACTATCTTTGCTCAATGGAGAGTTGATCAATCATTTCCTCCACCGGTAATGTCAAAAAAAGGTCTTGATATTTCTTCATTTTCTTTTGATGAGGAGATGGCGAAAAAAACTGAGGGCGAAAGGGTTGAGTATGTATCTGCGATGAATGTTTTTTGTGAGGAGGAGGAATGTATGACTAGGGTTGGCGAAAATTGGCGTGATCTTAGTACATTTGACACAATGCATTTGACGGAGCCAGGGGCGTATTTTTTGGCTAATAAAATATTTGAACAGATTGGTGATTAGTTCTTTTTTAAATTCCAGATTGTCTCAAGTAGTGTTGTACCTTGGGGGGAGGGATGAATTATTAATTTGAAGGGTTGTTTAGCTCGATATGGTCAGTTGCTTGCAACTATTGCATTATGTTTTTTTGTTTATCCAGATCAAAAGGTAAGGTGTTTAGTTACCGTTTTCTGAAGGGGTTGTGGGTGGTCATACTATATGGTTTGACCTGTCGAATTAGCTATTAGTTTTTAAAAATAGCATCGCTTTGCTAGTATATTAAGCGTTTTGAAAGCTTTGCTACTTGAGGTTGTTCGGTTGTTTTTTGCTATTGTGCATCTAATTTGTGTCAGAGTGGTTCAGTTGCTTTTCACCAGAAATGGTTGAGTTAGTGGTTTGATATGATCAGCTTGGATGCTTGCACTTGCTTTGGTTATTTCTCTGTTTTTAATATTTTTAGTTTTAATTTTCTGTAGACTTTTATTTCAAAAAGCTGGCAGTACAAGTAGGATATTAAAACTGTAAGAATCAATGAGATGAAAAATATATCAGAAATATGGTTTATAATAGTGCCGTGTAGTAGATAAATGGAAAAGCTAATTCCTCCTAAAAATTGAATTGGTTTCAATAAAAGAAATTTAAATAAATAAGTCTGTGATGTGCCGAATGCTAGTAAAAGCATTGTAGTCGTGGCCAGTATAAACTCATTGAGTAAATCTGACTTTATCAATGGGGCAGCAAAGATTGATAATAAAAGTAAAATAAAGGAAAATTTGGATACTAAGTTTATCAACTTCCCTTGTTTGGGCTTGTGATATCTGTATCTGTAAGCAATACCACCCATTAGAAAGAGGATCCCGTGTCTAAATGGCATCCAATGTGCCAGTTGGGAGTCAATGAACCCGCTTTTCAGTAATATAAAAAGAATAGCGTTGATACTAAGAAAGAGTGCTAGTATTTGTAAATTGTTTTGTTCCACTTTCCATAGTTTAAATGAAATAAGCAGCCCTAAGGTAAAGTAGAAAAAAACTTCTACATATAATGTCCATTCAACACCAAGTATCGTGGCTATATAAGTTTTATCGAAAAAACCTAAATATGTGATATGCATAAATAAGTTTGTAATGGAAAGTTCGCCATTAGTGAATTCCATTGCCAGTGAGTTAGGTTCTGCTAGGTCTAAGTTAACCGCGATAAAGAAAATTAGTAATATCGGGTAGTATGCAGCGCCCAGTCTAACCAAACGAACTTGAATAAAGTTTCTGAATTTGTAACCGGCTGAAAAAAACTGATAAAAGATAGTAAAGCCGCTTATGACAAAGAAAATTTGAACGCCATATGTGCCTGCAGCAATCAGTTTGTCAAGGTATGAGTTTATATCTACGACGCCGTCGCTTAATGCGTGGACTATAAAAACCATCATTACAGCAATTGCCCTCATTCCTGTGATGAAATCTGTTTCACCATAATTTCTTAAAGACAAAGTTATTTCCTTCAATGTTGGTTGCTGCTCTCTTTTTTTAGGGTGCTAATTCTAGCATACTGAGGCTATCGGCAGAAATTACGTATGTTGAGTCTTAGTGCGTATTTCGTTTGTGCGGGGGCTAAGTTGGCGGGATTGATATAAGAATTTTTTAATGTGCCTATTTTAAAAAAAGGTTTATTGAAGCTGCTATCCTAGGGATGGTGGGCCTAGCAGGACTCGAACCTGCGACCGATCGATTATGAGTCGAGCGCTCTAACCAACTGAGCTATAGGCCCCCAGAGCAAGATTTCTCCTGCGCAATCAAATCCAAACGTCGAAATGGTAATTCTCATTGGTTTGATTGAGGCTCTCCTGATGGGAGAGGGCGCCCATAATACCGAGTCAGAATCATGGGCG
>JADGFH010000567.1 GCA_016743925.1 Labilibaculum sp. | reverse complement strand
ACCTGGAACCGTCCCAGATTATGTGAGACAAACACATATTTACCATCGGACGACAAACAAATTCCACGAAGGGCATTACTTCCATTTGCCAAAGAAATGCTCTTAACAACTTCAGCTTTAGCAACATTAATCACACTTACTTCTGAGGTAACTATATCTACATCTGCCCTTCCATTGGTCAGGAAATTGGCAACAAACAGAAATTGGCCATCCATTGAAATTTCAATTCCCATAGGCTGACGCAAAACTGGAATCCGCTTAATTTCTTTATTGGCTACCAAGTCAACAACAGAAACATCATCCGAATACTGATTGGTTACATAAGCTAGCATTTGATCTGGAGAAACCACAACATCTGATGCACCATGACCTACCTTAATTCGTGCTTTTACTTTCAGCTTTTTAAGACTAGAAACAATTAGTTCGCCTTCCGAATATGAACTCACTGTTAGCAATTTCCCATCAATCAGTTTAATGGCCTTTGGCGCCATCTCCAGCTTTAATTCGGCTTTCGTTTTTTGTGTTACCAGATCGATGCAGCGAACACGCTTACTTGTATATTCAGCAACGTACATCAATCCATTCTCCTTATCAATTGCAAAATCGATAGGCGAAAGATAGTTTCCTATGGACTCGCTTCCCGAAAAAGAAAAAAGCACTGCCGTTAGTAAGATTAAAGTTGGCCGAATTAGTTTGTTAGTTCGTTTCATTAAAGTTTCCATTTCAAATACCAAAGCAGATTAAGTTAGCTTACTGCTTTACCAAATCGTTTATCTGCGTTTACAATTGCCTGATTATTTAAATTCTCCAAATATTGATGAAGCCTAAACTTTTCAAGCTGTTTCAAATGCTGACTGCAAGCCTCAAAGCCTGAAATATCTGTCCGAAGCTATTTTTGAAGCTGCCAACAGCCAGTCTTTGACTTATCTAATATCTCCTAACACTTTCGTTAATAATCTTTACACCCTCAATCGAAGAATTAACTTAATATCCAGTCAAATGTAATATATTGCCTACTTTCATGCAATAGTAATTTTCTATTTTCTTTCATTTATGTTTTCTTTTCGCTTCTTTACTATTTCTTTACTCGCTTATATTCAATCTCACAAAAGCTAGAGCAGCATAAAAAGAAATAGCATTATTAATTTTGTATTTTACTTGTCTTAAATCCAGATTTGTATCGATTTGGAAGGGTTTGACATTTAGTTCGGAGCCGCTGTCACCTCGATCATAAATAATAAAGTCACCACTGAGGACACAATGACACACAGAGAAAACCGGTTCAAATCTATTAGACTGTTTAAAAAAAGAATAATATTACTTATATCAATAACTTTCTTACTCTTTCCTATTATTGATTATCCTCTGTGAAACTCTGTGATCTTGGTGGTAGTTTTTAAATTATTTATTACCTCTTGCTTTGCCTCAACCATAAATAACCCGCATCTGATTATAGAAGCTCACTAACATTAATGCTAAGCGCTATTCATTGTTTTGTCTTAAAGCCAAACGGCTATTCTTTTATCATTGATTTAATCCATCTCAAATTTTTGTGATCTGAATATAGTCAAGACTAAAATTTACGCTTATATTTGAATGTATCATTATCAAGACCAAATAAAAATAGCATTATGAATTATCAGAATGAATCACTACCAAAGTCTGCAATAAAAGTGGGTAGCACACCTTCTATGACAGAAGTAACGGTTAAAGAAGCCATTTTAAAATCTCACTTGGCACCAAAAGGTAAAATTGGCTATTTGGTTGTTGAAGAGGGACACTGCCAATATGTTTGGGAAGATGAAGAAGGACCAGCGCTTGACGCAGATCCAGGACATCCAATTGTTATTCACCCAGAGCGTTATCATCATGTTGTTATAACGGGTCCTGTTGTGTTTAGAGTTGAATTTTATACGCTTATTGGTGGTGTAATTGATATTAAACATCCTGAGGAAAAGAAAAGACCTGGTCAAGTCTTTTTATAGAAATACCTGATCAGTATTTAAATAATAAAAGCCGACTTTTTCGAGTCGGCTTTGTCATTTATCAGAATAAGATGTTTAGCTTTTAACTAAAATACCTAATATTTCGAGTTGTTGAGGTGTATCGTAAAGCGCCACTCTTGCAAGTGTGTCAAAATCATCCATCCAATCGCTCAATTCGTTTAGAGCAGCATTCTTCGATACCGTTGCTGCTTGAGACTCTCCCATTTCTTTGTCAAACTCTAATCGATGAGTTAATAATGTATCAAGATCTGTAAGACAAGCTGCAGCTAGCTCAGGAGTCAAATTTAGTACTTTAAGCTTTTCTTGAATAGCCGTTTCTGAAATAATTGTAGTGTAAAACAATTTTACCAAGTCGAAAAACTCGTTGTATTGAGATGGGAAATTTCCCTTTACACCTAACTGAATTAAAGTAGCAGGATCTTTCGCACAAAAGATTCGAGTTAAATCGCGATGCTTTTTAAATGTCATTTCCAATTCGCTATAAATTGCATAGTAATCATTTGAAGCTAATCTTGTTTCAGACTCTTCCTTTTTATTTAACTCCCAAATGCCTTTGGCTTTGTTGTACAATGCCCAGCCTTCAACAAACTTTGCTTCATCAAAACCTAGCGCTGCTAATGCAGCTTTAATTTCAGGATGAGCTTCGGCATTGCCTAAGGCGGTACGCTTACTTTCAAAAAATTTTGATTCAGATCTAATAAAAGTTATAGTTTACGTTTTTAAAATTTGTTTAAGTTTAATTGATTCGATCTTGAAGTTACACATCTACCTTTAGATAAAAAAATTATTAAACAACATAATTTTCTCTTAGTATTAAAAATAAGGATTGCCACACATATTTTTTATAGTAAAATTGGGCAACACAGAATGAAAATAAAAATTGTAAATGTATAAATGCATTCTGCAGACTCTAAATGAATGTTTCAAGGGTCAAAATGAACATTGCAAGGGTAAAAATGGGCTCTGTAGAGGTCAAAATGCATTTTGCAGACTAAAGATGAACGTTGTAAAGGTAAAAATGAGCTCTGTAGGGTCAAAATGGGCTCTGCAACAGTAAACATGGGCATTTCTATGTTTTAATTAATTATGTACAAATTATACTCAGCAACAAATCACTCTTATTTATATTGCTTTTAGAGCAACTTATGTAGAGTGGTTCTTTTTAATGTAAGCCATTTGCATTTCCTACCCTATTACTACTGTTTACTGCATTTAATCTCTATTTTTAGTACTCTTTACTAAAAGCAGCATTTACTCCACCCTATTGGATGGGTAAACACAGTTTTTATCATGAAGAAATATTTGCAATTGCATTCATTAACGAATTAGTGGGCATATGAGGCCGACACCTTTTCAAAATTTGATATTATGAAGAATAAAGATACAGCCGCTATTTTAGCTTTCTTTTTAGGAGGAATTGGAGTTCACCGTTTCTACCTGAATCAACCTATTCTTGGAGTAGTTTATTTATTGTTATGCTGGACACTTGTTCCCTTATTCATAGCATTTATTGATTTTATAGTTTTCTTATCGGTGTCACAAGAAAAGTTTGACTTGAAATATAATTTAAATAAGAATATAGAAAGCAAAGGAAAAATAGCTGAAACTCCATCCCATTGTGCCAATTGTAATGCGGAATTGACTTTTATGACAACTCCTAATCTTGGTGGTGGAAAACTTGCAGATGGAGGTAGAATATGCAGGGATTGCTTTTCGAAAATTGTGAAGATAGATGTTGGTTTTGGAATGAATTCAAAAAAACAATACGATACATTAAAAGTCAAAGAAGTTTTATCAAAACCTAAAATAACGATATCTGTAAGTCCTTCGAAGTCTTCAAAGCCAAAACAGGAAAATATTACTCTGAAAATAATTTTAGCATCGGTTACCAAACCTCAGGACATAAAAAAACTAGAAAGAGAATCAGAAAAATATGATGACAAGTTTGCGAATAGTAATTATGAGAATATAAAATTCGAGAAGCTATCTGAACTATATCAAGAAGCATTTAGGCAAGCATGTGATTTAGTTTTCCATTATCAATTTATGCCAGAATTAAATTTGGATTCGCCGAAAAATGTTATTGATTTTGCGTTTAAAACGGTTGACAAATCCGAATACAAATTAAAAAGGAAGGAAATTGGAGGAACAGAGTATGAATGGAATGAGATTACTGGCGATGATTTATATGATTCTAAGCTTTCAGAAGTTGCCGAAGAACCACCATTTTATTATGATTCCCTAGTGAAATTTAGACAAATTGTAGACAGTGATATACCTTTTGAAGAAAAGAAAAACAGTGTAAACAGTCTTGTTGAATCTGATAAATCCTTCTATGATGAGTTTTTTGAAAGAGATATTAAAGAATCGGCAGGAGAACAATGGACTAAAATATTTTTAAGGTCATATGGAATACCTTTAGTGGACAGACTTTATGATTTAGGCTATGATAGTCCAATGA
>JADGFH010000566.1 GCA_016743925.1 Labilibaculum sp. | reverse complement strand
GATTTGCATGACTTGCTCTTCTGCACGAGTTAGTTCTTTCATTTATTATATTTTTAGGATAGTTTACAATCTTAAATATATAACTATAAATTTAGTTTTACAACAAATAACAATACCCACGCAACTACAAAACAGTAATTACTTGAATATCAAAGTCACAATTAATAATTTATTTGCTTATTTGAAATGAATCTGCATCAAGATGAACTGGAAACTTACTTCTATAACCATTTAATTCATCCAAGCTTAGATCTTTAGATAGGATACCTTCCTGATAATCATTGATTTTTCCAACATCTCTCCCTTTTGAATCATACAAAACAGAACCTCCAGCATAAGACAATCCCATTCCATCTTCCCCAATTCTATTTACACCCAAAACAAAGGACTGGTTTTCAATTGCTCTTGCCTTTAATAGGGTATTCCAAACATCCTTTCTAACTTCAGGCCAATTGGCAACATACAAAAGAAGATCATAATTATTCTGATTTCTACTCCAAACCGGAAAACGAAGATCATAGCATACCAAAGGGCAAATTCTCCACTTTCCTATCGTGAAAATAACTCTTTCCTCTCCACTTTTAAAATGCTGTTGTTCCTCCCCCATACGAAACAAATGTCTTTTATCGTACGAACAAACAATCTTTTCACTATCAACACAATACAATCGATTATAATAAACACCATTCTCTTCAACAATAATACTCCCTAGAATTGATGACTTTAGCTCTTTGGCCTGATCCATCATCCAGTTAATTGTCATTTGCGCTTTAGGTGCAATCTGATCCTTATTTTCCATAATAAAGCCAGATGAAAACATTTCAGGCAATACAATCAAATCAGTTGCATTCTTTAAACTTGAAATTAACCGAGCTATGCTTTGCAGATTTTCCTCCACATTGCCCCATTTCAAATCTAATTGAACTAAACTAACTCTAAGAATATCAGACATCGTAATTAATTTTATAATCCCGTAGAAAAATTTTCAGGGTATTTAGGCTTACAATTAAGGTACTTACTTTTAATTTTTAGCATATCCTCATCAACATTTCCTGTTGGGTAAAAAGCTTCACCACAAGATAATGTTTTTTCTTCGTAGTTAATTTCTGCCAAATAAATTGGCACCTTAGCCTTTAAGGCGATAAAATAAAATCCTCGTTTCCATTCCGGTCTTAAGCTACGACTTGCTTCAGGCGCTAAAGATAAATATAAGGATTCTCTACTCGCGAACTCCTTAGCTAACTGATCAGTCATATTTCCCTTTTTACTTCTGTCTACAGGCATTACGCCCCAAGTTTTAAGAAAATAATTAAATGGAAATACAAACATTTCTTTTTTCATCAACACTGTCGTTGGAATATTATGCGATAAAAAAGCTAATTTCCCCCAAATAAAATCCCAATTAGAAGTATGTGGAACTGCTATTACTACCGCCTTTTTTACTTCAGGAATCTCACCAATATACTTCCATCCACACAATTTCATTATTAGTCTGCTAATTTTAGCTCTCATAGTCTTCTTTCTTGTTCGTTCTGCAAAACAATCAATTCTTTATTTACAAAACAACACCAAACCAATATATTTATTGGAAAATATCGCTTTTAGATTCATAATTCTCAATAAAAACTATTATTTTGCAATAATCTAAAAAAAGCACTGAAATTACTACCAACGACTTAAAATCATAAACATTTTGGCTTTCATACAAAAGGACACACTCTTTTCTGGCAAATGGTTTTACAATTATGCCATTCTTATTTCTGGGGCTTTAATTATGGCAGCAGGATTTGTTTTCTTTATTATTCCTCATGGAATTGTTCCGGGTAGTATCTATGGAATTGGAATTATAATCAACAAATTAACACTAGGAACTTTTCCTCAAGGTCTTTTTGGCATTTTAAACCCTGCAGATTACGATGGTTTTTTCTCCGGCCTTTTGTATCAATTCATGGATTACTCTAATGATTTATTTCGAAAATATGGAGGTGGAGTACCTGTAGGAATTGCAAGTTTAGCTATTAACATACCTTTAAGTCTAATTGGAATTAAAATTTTAGGACCGCGATTTGGCATTAAAACTTTCCTTTCTTTTATTTTATGTGCTTTATTTATTGATGTTGTAAGTGCTTGGTGGGGGTTTATTCCTTTGGTAGATGATGTGTTATTATCCTGTATTTTTGGTGGTATTTTTATTGGCTTTGGCTTGGGTTTAATACTTAAGGCTCGAGCAACCTCAGCTGGTTCTGATATTCTTGCCATGATAGGAGCAAAATACACTGGACTGCCTCTTGGTCAGTTAGTAATTTACGTAGATTCTTTAATCGTGATAAGTAGTTTATACATTGTAATGGATTGGCAAATTCCATTATATTCATGGATCGTTCTTTTCATCATCGGGAAAGTTACAGATATTACCTTACAGGGATCTACATATGAAAAAGCACTCTTCATCATTTCAGAAAAACATGAGGAGATCAGATACAAAATCACCAATGATTACAAACTAAATGGTACCATAATTAAAGGCAATAGAACACTGGATCTTAAAGAAAAATCGATCATTTTCATTGTTGTAAATCGCCGAGAATTATCTATGCTGCAAGACTATATCCACTCTATCGATCCTATTGCATTTGTTGCAGTTATGGAAACAAATGAAATTCTGGGAAAAGGATTTAAGTCTTTAAACGATAAAGTAGAATAATATCTTTTCTGCTTGGTATTACTTTCTGAATAATCTTGAAAAAATAGAAGTCTTTTGAGGTTTTTGTATTTCTTTAATTTTTAGTAGTAACTGTTCAGAACAGATTCTTGGCATCTCTTTATTACCAATTTTTAAGAATGCTTGAAAAAGTTCTCGATCCGTATCTGGAATATCAGCTAAATCCTTACGCAAAAAATACAATCGTAATTGCTCCTCCTCTTCTATTGTAGACAAACCAGAATAGTATTTAGGTATCAATTCATGCTCTGACACATCATTTAGAATACCATTAGGGTCGATACGTACTCTTATTTCCTTACGGACATTAGCAAGTATTGATTGGATATTATTAATGCCTAATTCAACAACTAAAGCTATTTCGTCAATTCTCAAACGTACCATTGAGCGCAAACACATAATCTCGGCCTGTATTGGAGATAATTTTTCTGTTAAACTACAAAAACGAATTAGAACTGGACTTGAATTCACAGGGCATCCATCCATAGGAGTATGAGTTTTCAAATTATCAGATTTAGAGATTTGTACTTTTGCTAATTTTCGAGCCGTTTTGAATACAAAAGTAAGATCTGTATGTTCATAATTGTTTCTTTCATTCCAACACTCTTCAATAGTATTAGTCAACACCTCTAAGGTGTCATCCGAGTTCCTCAGAATACAATATAAGTAATAGTATATCTTATCTGCATTAGAAAAGATAAAAGTATTAAAATGTGCTTTATCCATTAGGTGTATGTAGAAGTAGTGTTTATATTCTATAAGTGTTTTTTATAGAATATTGAAAGTATACTATGAGAGTAATTAAAGGTTACGATAACTTAATTAAAAATGGAGATTTACTTCAAAATCTCCATTTATTAATTCTCTATTGTTTTAGCGGCGAATCTGGTTCTTTAGCCATATGATTGTAGGTTAGTTTTTCTAATAAAGATGGAAACCATTTTTTTAACCATACGGTAAATTTCCCTTCAATAAAGGTCATGATCAACTCTCTTTTTCTTTTAACCACTGCATTAGCGATTAAACGAGCACATTCCTCAGCACTCATCATCTTGCTTTCGTCTCTTGGCGTTTCTCCCTGAGTGCTACCATCAGCTGTTAAAGCAACATTTCGTACGTTAGAAGCCGTAAAACCTGGTGCAGCTACCAGAACATGTACACCTGTTTTTAAATTCTCTACACGCAGTGTATCTAAAAAGCCACGAATTGCATATTTAGAAGCAGAATAACCAGTTCTAGCGGGTAATCCAATATATCCAGCAATGGAAATAACTCCAACTACTGAGCCTTTAGATTTAGTAATGTATGGAATTGCAAACTTGGTACAATAAACCGTTCCCCAAAAATTCACATCCATTAAATTTTTGAGTACAGATAAATCCAAATCGGCAAACATTGCACGCATTGATATTCCTGCATTATTTATCAGTACATCCACCCCGCCAAATCGATTAACTGTTTCAGCTATCAATTTTCGGCAATCGCTTTCATCACTTACATCTGTTTTAACACTTAAAACTTCATTCCCCATTGCCAAAATCTTCTCTTCTACTTCCTTTAATTTGACAAGATTTCTTGCTGCGAGAACAATTTTTGATCCTCGAGACGCAAAGTCAAAAGCCAATGCTTTTCCAATTCCTGAAGAAGCTCCCGTAATTACTACAATTTTTTGGTTCATGAAAGATGATGTTTATTTCTAAAAAGTGACATAAAATTGATGACATGATCATTTTATCGCTCACAAA
>JADGFH010000565.1 GCA_016743925.1 Labilibaculum sp. | reverse complement strand
GTGTGTATATCTATTTGTCTAGATATTAATAGTTCTAATGAGAAAATGAATTTCTAAAATATCAACTCAATTTTTATATTTTTGCAGAAGAAGTAGAGTTTAAAAAATAAATAAATCATATATAATGGCTGACGATAAGAAAATTATTTTTTCGATGGACCGGGTAAGTAAAACCTTTTCATCACAAAAGAAAGTACTGAATAATATTAATCTTTCATTTTTTTATGGAGCGAAGATTGGTATTATTGGTTTGAATGGTTCTGGTAAATCTACTCTTATAAAGATTATTGCAGGTTTAGAAAGTTCATACGATGGTCATGTAGTTTGGTCGAAAGAACACAATATAGGTTACCTGGCACAGGAACCAATTTTGGATGAGACAAAAACGGTAAAGGAAATTGTTCAAGAGGGAGTTCAAGATATTGTAGATACATTAAATGCCTACGAAGCTGTAAATTTAAAATTTGGGGATCCAGAAGTTTTAGAAGATGCAGACAAAATGCAGGCAGTAATGGATGAACAAGCTGAGCTTCAAGAAAAGATTGATCATTACGATGCCTGGAATTTAGATACCAAGTTAGAAAGAGCAATGGATGCTTTGCGTTGTCCTGAAGGTGATTCTAGTGTTAAGCATTTATCAGGAGGAGAAAGAAGGCGTGTGGCTTTATGTAGATTATTATTACAAGAGCCGGATATCTTGCTTTTAGATGAGCCAACTAACCACTTGGATGCCGAATCTATTGATTGGTTAGAACAACATTTAGCACAGTACAAAGGAACTGTAATTAGTATTACCCACGATAGATACTTCTTGGATAATGTAGCAGGTTGGATTTTAGAATTGGATAGAGGTGAGGGGATTCCTTGGAAGGGGAATTA
Source organism: Labilibaculum sp. (assembly GCA_016743925.1). GTDB lineage: Bacteria > Bacteroidota > Bacteroidia > Bacteroidales > Marinifilaceae > Labilibaculum. The sequence continues at coordinate 3,588 of JADGFH010000565.1, read as the reverse complement.
CAGCTCTTGGTTAGATCAGAAGACCCAACGTATGCAAAATGAGGAGAAGACCGCTAGTAAACGTCGTAAGACACTTGAGAGAGAATTAGAATGGGTACGTATGGCACCGAAAGCTCGTCAGGCGAAAAATAAAGCTCGTTTGAATGCTTACGACACTATGATGAATGAAGACCTAAAGGAGAAAGAGGAGAAACTGGAGATCTTCATTCCTAATGGACCGCGATTGGGTAATAAGGTGATTCAAGTAAAAGGCGTATCTAAAGGATATGGTACCAAATTGTTATACGAAGATTTGGAATTCGAATTGCCACCAGCAGGAATTGTAGGTATTATTGGACCGAATGGTGCAGGTAAAACCACACTTTTCAGAATGATTATGGATCTTGAAACACCAGATAAAGGTACATTTGAAGTTGGTGAAACCGTTAAAGTTGCATACGTTGATCAGCAGCATGCCGATATTGATCCTGAGCAATCTGTTTACGAAGTAGTATCAGGTGGAGGCGATTTAATTAATGTAGGCGGCCGTAGCATTAATGCGCGTGCTTATGTAGGTCGATTTAACTTCAATGGTGCAGATCAGGAAAAGAAATGCGGTGTATTATCGGGTGGAGAACGTAATCGCTTGCATTTGGCTCTTACTTTAAAAGAAGAAGCTAATGTATTGTTACTCGATGAGCCGACTAATGATATTGATGTAAACACACTTCGTGCATTAGAGGAAGGTTTGGAGAATTTTGCAGGATGTGCTGTGGTTATTTCTCACGACCGTTGGTTCTTAGATCGTATTGCAACACATATATTGGCATTTGAAGGTAATTCTCATGTTCATTTCTTCGAAGGTGGATATTCTGATTATGAAGTCAACAGAAAGAAACGAATGGGAGATGAAGGTCCTAAACGAATAAGATATAAAAAACTAATTGCGGATTAATCGTTAAAAAGGGAAGAGTTTCGATTGAAACTCTTCCCTTATTTTTGTATCTTAATACGACAATATATATATTCACTTAAACAGAATTAAATGAATCAATTTGCAAATTCATCTGATGAACGAAATTGGGCTATGTTCTGCCATTTGGCCTCTTTCTCTGGAGTAATTATTCCTTTTGGTAATGTGGTGGGTCCTCTTATTTTGTGGTCAATGAAAAAAGATTCTTCTGAATTGGTAGATAGAGAAGGGAAAAAATCTCTAAATTTTCAAATCTCAATGAGCATATACATTTTTGTGTCGGCGATATTGGTGTTTGTAGGAATCGGTATTTTATTGCTAATTGGACTTGCTTTGCTAAATTTGATTTTTGTTGTTTTGGCTATTGTTAAAACTTTAAACGGTGAAGATTACCAATATCCGCTGAGTATTAATTTTATAAAATGATCGAATGAAATCATTTTCTATTTACAAGACAATCTACTTTATAGGGATTGTCTTAGTTTTTTTAGGAGGTTACCGGTTAATAAAACAATTGATTTTTGGAGATGTGATTTTCGCTACAGGAATGGTACTTTACTCAGGCGTTCAAATAAAATTAATTTTTTATAAAACCATAAAAGACTGGACAACATTTGAATATTTAAAACTTGCTGTAAACGTATTATTCTTAACATCGGTATTTCTATTAATTATTTTGAAAATCGACTTGTGGCATTATCCGTTTGTTTTAGGTATTCTGGTTGATTTTTTTGCGAACATACTCCGACGCATAAAAAAGAACTAGCAATTTACACCTATTAAAATAGCATACTACCTTAAAATAGATTCCTAAACAAGTAAATATTTAACAGAGAACAGTTCGCATTGAAAAGCTGTGGTTTCTCTCAAATAATTTCATAATTTTGTGGATCTGAAAAAATTAACCAAAATAAAGAATTACAATGGCTCAAAAACCGTCTATCCCAAAAGGAACAAGAGATTTTTCTCCTGTTGAAATGGTAAAGAGAAACTATATTTTTGATACCATAAAAGAGGTGTTTCAGTTATATGGTTTTATGCCGATCGAAACACCTTCAATGGAAAATCTTTCTACTCTAATGGGAAAATATGGAGAAGAAGGCGATAAACTATTGTTCAAAGTACTGAATTCAGGTGACTTCCTTTCGAAGGTCAACGAAGATCAGTATCGCGAAAAGAACGCTGTAAAGTTAACCACTAAAATAGCTGAAAAAGGATTAAGATATGATCTTACTGTTCCTTTTGCCCGTTACGTTGTGCAGCATCGTAATGATATAAATTTCCCATTTAAGAGATATCAAATTCAGCCTGTTTGGAGAGCTGATCGACCGCAGAAAGGAAGATATCGAGAATTTTATCAATGCGATGTTGATGTAATTGGTAGCAACTCTCTTTTGAATGAAGTTGAATTAATTCAGATTGTAGATCAGGTTTACAAGCGTCTTCAATTAAATGTTGTTGTGAAGTTGAACAACCGAAAAATATTAGCAGGTATTGCTGAAATTATTGGGGAAGCTGAAAGAATTGTGGACATTACAGTTGCAATAGATAAGCTAGATAAAATTGGCTTAGAGAATGTAAATAAAGAATTAGCTGAAAAAGGAATAGCAGCAAAAGCTATCGATACCTTACAGCCAATAATATTATTAGCAGGAACTAATGCTGAGAAGCTTGTAAAGTTAAAAGAACTATTAGCTAGTTCTGAAATTGGAATGAAAGGTATTGAGGAACTAGAAACGGTTTTCAATTATCTTGACAATTTAGACGTTACTACAGAGGTTGAGTTAGATCTTACGCTTGCAAGAGGATTAAACTATTATACGGGAGCTATATTCGAGGTTAAATCGAAGGATATGGAATTTGGTAGTATCACCGGTGGTGGTCGTTATGATGATTTGACTGGAATTTTTGGATTGAAAGATGTTTCTGGAGTCGGAATATCATTTGGAGCCGATCGTATTTACGATGTGTTGGAACAAATGGATAAGTTTCCTACTAATACAGGAATTACAACCAAAGTTATTTTTATCAATTTTGGAGAAAAGGAAGAAGCTTTCTGTTTGCCTATTTTGGCTAAGTTAAGAGCCAATGGAGTTAATGCTGAGTTATATCCTGGCTCTGCAAAAATGAAAAAGCAAATGACTTATGCTAATAACAAAAATATTCCTTTTGTAATTTTGGTTGGAGAAACTGAGATTGAAGAAGGTGTTGTTAGTTTGAAGAATATGGAAAGTGGAGAGCAAGAAAAGTTAACTCCTGATGAATTAGTTGAAAAATTAAAGTAGGATTCAATTTCAATTAGATATAAAAAAGGCTGTTATTTTTAAATAACAGCCTTTTTAATTTTATTTGCCGTGTTGACGTCTTCCTTTTTCTTTTATCCTTCTCAATAACATGCCTTGAAACTGTTTTTCGGTATGATAGAGGTCAAGTATTTTTCTGGCGGGAAGTATCTTTTTATATTTGGAATGATAATCTTTCTCAAGTTGTACACTCTCCAATCGAAGATTAATTAGATTATCACTAATTTTTAAAAGTTCTTTCTCAGGAATGGAATCTTTTCCGTGATATAGTTTTTTAAAGAGAGTTCTACTTCTGTCACGAATATCATGTTTCTTTTTCTCAAGCTCATTGTA
>JADGFH010000564.1 GCA_016743925.1 Labilibaculum sp. | reverse complement strand
CAATACGGTTTGGTGATTGGACAACAAGAAAATGCTATGATTCTTCTGACCCGTCCAATGTTCTCCAAAAAGGAATTTGCTATAACAGTAAACAAATTTATTTTGATCAAATTAAAAGCAAAAACACAACAAAATTTATTGACATCTACTTTATTGATAGTGGGCATGGCTTTATCTCTTTAAATGAAGCTTGCAGCAGCGACCAACTTATAGCAGAGAAAAAATGCGAGAATCTCAGATATCTTCACCGTTATGCAATGTTACCGCACTCAACTTCTAAGAAAATTGCATCTTCCGAAATTGCTCCAATTCACATTACTGGGCTTGGACTTGTATCAGAACAAGCCATATCAAGAGACTCCTATATATCTATTAAAGACAGAGATATAATGACCTTTTTTTCAAAAAAGAAACTTGGTCATGTTTCTAATGAGGGAGATAATGACCAGAGTTCGGTCTATAATTCTAAATCGACTATGATAAGTTGTATTATACCTTTTGAAGATACCGAATGGAAAAAGCAAAATATTTTCAAAATGGCGTACGTTGATTCTCATCATAACGATTACATTTATATTAACGATTTTCATTCTCACAATATCAAAAAGCTTGACGCACAAATATATAATTATAAAAGAAAAGAAGCGAAAAAAATAAATTCCTTTCAAAATATAAACAAATCAAATGTCGATATGGTTGTCCTCGACCTATCCTTATATATCAATACATTTGATAAACCGATAGCTCTTAAAACTATAAATATCATACATTATTTCATTGAGTTAAATATCCCTGTAGTGGTTTTTGGGGCAAATATGCCTGAAATGAGGATAATTAGCAGCATTATAGAAGGAAATTTTCGAATTGAGCATGCCCCACTTGAAAAAAAACTTAAGGAATCAAAACTTTTTTGCCCCATCTTAAGTCCAGCTTTTGAACTATATATGGCTGGGAATTTGAGTGCATCAGAAAAAGATGAATTATTATTAGCATTAAAAACAGGGCGTGCTGAAAAGAAGGCGAAAAAAATTTTTAAGGAATGGATTAATTGCGAAATATTTCAACTACCAACACGGAGAATAGATAGAATTTTAAATTATTTCCATGGTAAATCATTTCATCAAGATCTACTAAAATCGCATCATATAGAAGAACCCGTTTCTGATATCCATGGAAACATTTTAGATAGCTATTATGAGTTGGCATCTTATTTGAGAATACCCGATGTTCAAAGAAAATGGATAAACGATCTCATTCGAATTATAATGAGATATGAAATAAATTTAATTGTATTGGATTCTGTTGAAAGTAAAGCACTGATTCAATTTGCTTTGGATTATTATTATATCAAAAATATTAGTATCCACAGATATCATGATAAAAAGATAGAACAGTTGAATGTTTTTGAAAACCCTCCGAAAGCTTTGCTAATACTTTCTTGTGCTTACTCAGGAAGTGAGTTAAGAAAAGTTCCGATCTTAAACCGAGAAAATGGTATAAGTATAAATTTTGTTTTTACACTTCTGGATTTAACACAGTATTCAAAAAAATATATTCAAAATAATTGGACCGCATGTGACTACGATTTTTTCTCTAAGGGTAAAAGACCGAGTCCAATTAGCGACCCCAATAAAAAACCAATCTATATCGCAAATAGAAAAGGCAGATTAGTTAATAGCTCTTATTTGGATAAACAAAATACTGAAATCATACAACCTTTGATTGGTAAACAATTACTTTATGATTTTTTATCTCAAACAAATGATGTATACATTGGACATACTATTGAGCATAGTCACCATTATGATGTATTCATAGATGTAAGAAATTCGATAAGAAAAAACAATAAATTAGCACAATATTTTAATATTTTAATAAGCAAATTTATTACTGCAAACGCGTATACTATTCTCTATAGTGAAGATTCTGAGTTATATCCAATAATTAACTTATTAAAATATCCCCCAGGACAAAGGCAACAAATAGACTTTATTCCAGTTCGACAAGTTAACGAAGATACTTTTGCATGGGCAAACTTAAATCAAAACTACGATCTAAAGAATAAAAACCTTATTGTTATAGATGAAGGGGCCTACTCATGTAATACTTTAGTTGGTATTGTTAGATTAGCAGTTGATCGCAACCCTGCAAAAATCAATGTTGTCGTTCTTGAAAAAAGACCAACGGTAAGTTCGAATATTGATAGGTTGCAAAAGTTAGCAGACTATCATCAAAAAAAAGGTGTCGATATAAGATACCATAGTGTAATAGAAATTTTTTCACCTGTTTGGTCTTCTCATGATTGCCCGTTTTGTGAATTGGAAATAGACCACAAAAAAAGAACACCGGTAAAATATACTAAACCGATAGTTTTCGGAGGGTATGAATTACGGGACGAGACCGCTTTTATTTTACATATCACGAAATGTATCTACAATGGTAGGACCTCCTGTCTTGAGATGATAAGACAAGCTGAGAAAAAGTTAAAAACAAGTGTTGTGAATACACTTCTAATTAAATTATTCCTTATACATAGCAAGCAAATTGAGGCAATAGCTTTAACCAAGGAAACTGAAAACCTTGTTATTTCAATTTTTAAATTTCTAAACGATGATTCTGAAAAATTAGAACTCTTTAATATTCACATTAAAACATGCACCAAAAGGGGAAACAAAGTTAATATTCATTTTGTAAGGGAAATGTTTCGTTCAATATCTTTTCCCGATGTTTTCTGGAATTTTGTTGATCTTTTTAAAATTCACAATGGTATTTACCTTGAAGTCACTCATATAATTAACAAGTTAAATTTAACGAGAGAACAATCTGGACTATGGTTTCAAATCCAGAACATAGTTGCAAATAATGATATCTCAAAATCTTTAATTGAATTTTATAAGATCACAGGCATAAATCGGCAAAGACATCATCTCAACTTATCAAAACAAATCAAAGCAAGTGATAAAATAACTAATGGGCTCAGTAAGCTTCTAAGCCAATTATCAAATTGCGTGAAACGGATAGGACTTTCAGGAGTATTAAAGGATATACACGAATCAATGAATAACCCTCAGAAAGTTGCGATTCTATTGAATGATAAAGAGATTATCGCAAAAATAAATGCTGAATTTACAATGTCCGCTGAAAACGTCCTAAGCAGAATATTTCAAATATACAGAAAAAAGAATGCCCCCCAAGTCAATACCGATAAAATTCATAGAGTAAGGCGAAATGGATATGAAATGCCCCTACTCTGTATCCATAATGATATTTTGGCGCATTTAGAGGATATGTTAAGAGATAATCAAAAACATGGTAAATATATAAAGTTAGAATATAATATTCAGAGACATTGTCTTTTTGTCAGGTTAGTCTCAGATAAAAAGGTAAACCGTCAGTATATGGAAAATGCTAAAAAGGGTCCAAAATATAACGCTGTTAAAGAAATGCTAAAAACAATTGGATGTCTGATAGAATTTGAAAATTTTGAAGACCAATTCGCAACAATTATTTATCTGAGGGTGGCAGATTATGTTAAAATTTAAAGCTATTATTTGTGATGATGAAAAAGATAAATATGATCGTCTCGTGGAAATGTTAGGCGATGAAATTTTTGAATTTGAATATGTTACAAATATTGAGGATCTTACATTAAGATTAGAAAAAGGAAATTTTGATATATTATTTTTAGATCTATACTACAAATTAGAAAAAATAATTGAAAATGAAACACATAAAATTATTGAATATGATGAATTAGTCGCTATAAGAAAATCAATAACCAAAAAAAAGAAATTAATAATATATACAAAACACACATCAGATATGATCTCACTTTTGAGAAAGGCTGCTTTAGGCGGTATAATAGATGAATGGATTGATGAGCAAGACCTGTATGATGATAGCTCAAAAAAAGATGAAGCTATAATAAGAATTAATAGAATAATTGGAACACATAACAGGGAGAAAACCTCTCTTAGTATGTATCATTTTTCCGATATTCACTATGGAAAACAATATGAGTATGTTGGTGAGGAAATCTGCAATTTTCTCATAGAACAAATTAGAGACCAAATTGAGCTAATCAGAACTAAAGAAACCAAATTGGATATAGATCTTCCCCAAATTATAACCATATCAGGCGATTTCACACACACTTCATCAATCACTCAATTAGAAAGGGCTAAAAAATTCATTATTGATATTGAAGAAATGATTGAAGAATCAGGCGTTTCCGCGCCAATAATATCGCTTTGCACTGGTAATCATGACTTTAATTGGGATGATTCGATTGTGGATGAAAAATGTGTAGAAACGGAAGCTGATGTAAACAAAGCAGTGGATGTTACAGAAAGAAACGAGGACACCGATGATTATATTAAAAGATTGAAGTGGTTTCGTTTTAATCAATATTTCGGAGATATAATAAAAAAATATTCTACCCGTCAGAACTACCCATACTGGATTTATTAT
>JADGFH010000563.1 GCA_016743925.1 Labilibaculum sp. | reverse complement strand
GGCATTTTTAACCAAGTTTTGTTCTGATTGAGATAATTCATCTACAGACTGATACTCATATACAGTAGTAATAATTTGGCTTTTCTTCATTACGTTATGCTTTGGTTTGGTTGATATTAGCGGGGTTTTAATATGAATTGGAAATTTCATTATAAACAGCGGCTAAATCAATACACTCTGAAATTTAAACAAATTTTATTAATTATAATAAACAAGCTACAATAGGCGTTTCCTTATATCAGTAACAAATTGTTTATTAATTTATTCTTTAAAGTAACGGAGGATAACAGGATTGTTATATTTTTATGGTTGTTTTGGAAATCGCAGCTAATATATACATAAATAGAGTGATTTCCCATTTTACACACGATTCAAAATTCGAACCGAATGAAAAGAGTTTGTTTATATATACTTCTGAGTTTTTTTATTAGCTCAAGTGTTTTTGCCAAAGGATACACAAGACAACAGTACATTCATAAGTATAAAGATTTGGCTGTTAGAGAAATGATGCGAACAGGAATTCCTGCTAGTATTACTTTAGCACAAGGATTGTTGGAATCTGGAAATGGTAATTCCCAACTGGCTACAAAGGCTAATAATCATTTTGGAATTAAATGCCACGATTGGACTGGTCCAAGTGTGAAAATGGATGATGACAAGCGGAATGAATGTTTTAGAAAGTACAAAAAACCTTATGATTCATATAAGGATCATTCCAAATTTTTGACAACTCGTTCTCGTTATGCATTTTTGTTTAAATACAGTTCGGATGATTACAAACGTTGGGCTCATGGATTAAAAAAAGCTGGTTATGCTACCGACCCTAAATATGCTCATCGATTAATAAAGATCATTCAAGAGTCGCAATTGTATAAATTAGATGTGAAGGGTGAAGGTCAGGATTATAAAATTTACAAACCAGATGGAACAGATTTAGCAGATATTGATTCGGACTTGGAAATTGATCCGTTCGGTGCAAGGTTGGAGATTGCCAATGGAATTCATTACATCAATGTGAGAAAGGGAGATACTTTTTTTAGTGTTGAGAAAAACTTAGACGTAAATCGCAAGAAACTGTTGAAATATAATGATCTGCCTAGAAACTATATTTTACAGATTGGACAAAGATTGTATTTGCACAATAAGCGTGGTAAAGCGGCAAGAGGTTATAATTTCCATCGAGTAAAAGCAGGTGATAGTCTTTATGGTATTTCGCAAGAATATGGCGTTAAATTGAAACGACTAAGGAAATTTAATGGTGTTAAGAAAAATTATAAAGTTAAGCTTGGCGAGAGAATCTGGCTAAGAAGCAAAAAAAGATAAAATAGAAATCCGGTTCGAAAGAATCGGATTTTTTATTTCTACCTAAACAGGTTTAACTCCAGTTACACGATTAATTAACACATTGTCAAATAGGATTTTCTTGTTAATTCACGTAAATTCAACATGCAAATTATTCACACACATTATTAGTCGTTTAAGTTTGCTCTTATTCGACTAAACTCATCCTAAAACTAACCGAATGAAAATGACTACAATTAGCCTAAGGCGATTGGTATTTGCTTTCGCAATTACCGGGATTGTATTATCTCCTAGCATCGTCTCAGCAAAGAAAAAAACGGTAGAGCCCAAGGTCGATACTTTAATTAACTCGAGCTTGGTAAGTGGGTTGAAATTTAGAAATATTGGTCCAGCTACAACCTCTGGCCGTATTGCAGATTTTGCCGTAAACCCAAACAATCACAGCGAATACTATGTGGCAATTGCCAGTGGAAATATTTTTAAGACCACGAACAATGGAACCACTTGGAAACCTGTTTTCGACAAGTATGGCTCTTATTCTATTGGCGTTGTAAGCATGGATCCAAACAATAGCAATGTAGTTTGGGCTGGTACAGGAGAGAACAATCACCAAAGGGCTTTAGGATATGGCGATGGTGTATACAAAACCATGGATGGCGGTAAAAGCTGGAAAAATATGGGCTTAAAAGAGTCTCGCCATATTGGTGGAATTGTTATCGATCCTAGAAATTCTGATGTTGTATTTGTAGCTGCCGAAGGATCTGCTTGGGGACCAGGTGGAGATAGAGGTTTGTACAAAACTACTGATGGTGGAAAGAACTGGAAAAAAGTATTAGAAATCAGTGAAAACACAGGTGCTAACAATGTAATTATCGATCCTGTTGAGCCAAATATCATGTATGCCACATCAGAGCAACGTCGCCGACATGTACATGCAAAAATTAATGGCGGACCAGAATCTGCTATTTACAAATCGACAGATGGCGGTGAGAATTGGCGGAAATTAAAATCAGGATTACCATCGGTTGATAAAGGAGGAATGGGAATTGCCGTTTCGCCAGTAAATCACAATTATGTGTATGCTATTATTGAAGCTGCAGAAGGTAAAAGTGGTTTTTTCCGTTCAACCGATCGAGGAGAATCGTGGACGAAAATGAGTGATTATGCCAGTAGTGGACAATATTATAATGAGATTTATTGCGATCCTATTGATGTAGATAAAGTGTATTCGGTTGAGACCCGCTCTCAATTCACCGAAGATGGCGGAAAAACATGGACACGTTTAGGTTTAAAAAATCGCCATGTAGATGATCATGCTATTTGGGTAGATCCTAATGATACCAATCATTTTATGATAGGTGGAGATGGTGGAATTTACGAAAGTTTTGATGCTGGTGTTACTTACGTTTTTAAATCAAATTTATCGGTAACTCAGTTTTACCGAGTACAAGTGGATAACGCTTTACCATTCTACAATGTATATGGCGGAACTCAAGATAACAATACACTTGGTGGGCCATCGAGAAATATTAGTCGCAAAGGAGTAACCAATGCCGATTGGGATCCAATTTTAGGAGGAGATGGTTTTTGGGCACAGATTGATCCAACCGATCCAAATATTGTTTATTGCGAATATCAGTATGGAAACTCATATCGTTACGATAAAAAAAGCGGCGAGAAAATTAATATTAAAGCCCGAGAACCAAAAGGAGTTGAAGCCTATAAATGGAACTGGAATGCACCTTTAATTTTGAGCAATCACAAAAATACAAGATTGTATGCAGCTGCTAATAAGCTATTCCAAAGTGATGATAGAGGAAATTCATGGAAAGCAATTAGTGATGATCTAACTACTGGAAAAGATCGTGATTCTTTTAAAGTAATGGGCAAATATTGGTCTGCCGATGCTGTTAAAAAGCACGTGTCAACTTCGCAGTTTGGAACAATCGTTTCTTTGGCAGAATCACCAGTAAAAGAAAATCTTCTTTTTGTTGGAACAGATGATGGAATAATTCAAGTAACTGAAAATGGAGGAGAGCAGTGGATGAAGCATGCCTCTTTTACAGGAATCCCACAATACACTTATATTAGTGATTTATTGGCATCGAAACACAATGAGAATGTTGTTTTTGCTGCTTTTGATAATCGCAAACGTGACGATTTTAAGCCTTATATTTTAAAGAGTTCGGATAAAGGAAAAACGTGGGTGAATATTGCAGGTAACCTACCAAAGAATGGTACGGTTCATACCATAGAGCAAGATTTTGTTGATCCACAATTGTTGTTCGTAGGAACAGAATTTGGTATTTTCTTTACCAAGGACGAAGGTGCAAATTGGGTTCAATTAAAAGCAGGAATACCGACTATTGCTGTACGCGATTTAACTATTCAGGAGCGCGAAGGCGATTTGGTTGCGGCAAGTTTTGGTCGTGGGTTCTACATTCTTGATGATTACTCACCATTGCGAGGAGTGACATCTCCATTAATTGATACAAAAGCTAAGTTATTTCCTGTAAAGGATGCTTTAATGTACATCCAAAAAGGAGGCAAAGGAAGTATGGGAGCGACTTATTTTACAGCTCCAAATCCTGAGTTTGGTGCCGTTTTCACCTATTATTTAAAGGAAGTACCGAAAACAGCTAAACAAATCCGTAAAGAGAAAGAAAAAGAATTGGCTAAAGCAGGAACATACATTCCACAACCAAGTTGGAAAGCAATGGACGATGAGGCTAGGGAAGTAGCTCCTTATCTTGTATTTGTTGTAAAAGATGCTGAAGGCAATGAGATTCGAAGATTAACTACTGCTGCAAAAAAAGGGATTAATCGGATCAATTGGGACCTACGTTACCAGTCCTTAAATCCTGTAAAGGATATTGAATTTAAACCGACAAAAAAATCGAAATCAGGCATGATGGTTATGCCGGCTAAGTATCAGGTTGAAATGGGAATGGTAAGCAATAACAAATATGAATTGTTAGCCGATGCGGTTTCTTTCGAAGCGCTAACCTTAAATAATAGAAGTTTGCCAGCTAAAGATCGTGCAGACTTGGTTGCTTTCCAACAAGAGGTTGCTAAAATGTCAAGAGCAATACAGGGAAGTATGCAATTGAGTAATACTTACAAGAGCAAAATTAGCGCAATTAAGATGGCTATTTTACAAACACCTGGAGCAAACGAAAAT
>JADGFH010000562.1 GCA_016743925.1 Labilibaculum sp. | reverse complement strand
TTGCTGCCTTCTTAAATATTTCGTAGTTAAACTCTTTTGCCATATTGTGAAGATATAATCTTTAATAATAACGCTGACACAGAGTTATGAACAGTGTCAGTAAAGATTAATTTTCTCTACTAAAGAGTAAATAATTATCGCTATATTTAAACATGACTACGAAAAACACACCTCCCATCAATGAGCTGATATTATCAGAAATGAAAAAGCAGGATATGACCATATCTACAATGGCTAGAAGCTTAGATTTAAGTGTAAATGGCACCTACAACACGCTAAAAAAGGCAAGCATTCAAACCGATCGCCTGGCTAAAATTAGTGAAGTACTTCAAGTCAATTTTTTTACAATACTAGCTAATGAGCTTAGTATTACAAAGCCTATTAACCCCCAAATAGAGGAACTTACAAGCGAAAACAAAACCTTGAAAGATGTTATTCGCCTTTTGGGTGGCAATAAATAATACTGCAATTAAAAATAAAGAGATTAGGTGGCCATGTTGAGTCATCATCAGTTAAGTTCTGTAACTCTTTGGTTTGGAAACTGAAATCAGGGGTTTCATGTTTTATATTAAATGGTGTTAGAACAAATTTAAATTGATAAAAAATACAAAAGCCAGTTGAATATGATTATTAATTTTTGTTTATTCGCTTTCGTTATCGGACACGAATTAAAATTTAATCATGAATAAATTAATTAAAAGAGCAATATTTTTAATGTTGGGGAATATTTTTACGGTATTTCTTTTTGCACAGCAATTACCCATAACCCCCTATCCCAATCAGGTAGAGATTAAGGAAGGATCTTTAAAAATCAGTCAAACGATTACAATCGATGATGTTAAATCTTCATTTAAAGGGGAACTCGATGTTTTTAAGAAACAGCTGAATGATTATACCAATTATAAAATTAAAAAGAGAAAACTAAATACCATTCTATATTTAATAAAGGATGAATCAGTAAAACAAGAGTCATACGAGTTAAAGATCAGTTCGAAGGGAATTGAAATGAAAGCTGGAGATTCTGTTGGTGCATTTTACGGATTGCAATCAGTCTTGCAAATATTAATCGATTCAGAAATTAAGGAACAAGCAATTGCTTATTGCCAGATAAAGGATCAGCCGCGTTATGCATGGCGTGGATTAATGTTAGATGAATCAAGATATTTCTTTGGCGGTAAAGAGGTGAAAAGGCTGTTGGATATGATGGCAATTCATAAACTAAACAAATTCCACTGGCATCTTACAGATTCTCCTGGATGGAGAATGGAGATCAAAAAATACCCATTGCTAACTAAAGTAGGCGGAATGGGGAATCAATTTGATCCGAATGCACCTGCTCAATATTATTCGCAAAAAGAGATAAAAGAAATTATTGAATATGCTGCCCAAAGACATATCGAAGTGATTCCTGAAATAGATATGCCTGGCCATGCCACGGCAGCTGTGAGAGCTTATCCTGAAATAAGCGGAGGAGGATCAGAAAAATACCCAAATTTCACTTTTCATCCTGGTAAAGAGGAAACATTTGAATTTCTTACCAATGTTTTGAAAGAAGTAGGAGAACTTTTTCCATCTAAATATATTCATATAGGCGGTGATGAGGTTCATTTCGGAAACCATATGTGGAAAACATTTCCTGAGGTGAAGGAAATGATGAAAAAGAACAAATGGAAAAGTATGGTAGATGTGGAGCATTATTTTTTAAACAGAATGGCTGATACGATCCAAAATATGAATAAAACGGTATTGGGTTGGGATGAAGTGGTTGGTGCTGGATTAAGCCGCTACAATACGACTGTAATGTGGTGGAGACATGACAAACCACAATTGTTTGAGAAATCGATTAAGGAAGGTTATCAGGTGATCATGTGTCCGCGCTTGCCGTTGTATTTCGATTTTGTACAACACGATTCACACAAGGATGGAAGACGATGGAATGGAATTGCAGATATTGAAAGTGTTTATGCTTTTCCTAATAAAGAGATGACAGGCGGAAATGATTTTGATAAGGCAAATGTGTTGGGAATGCAAGCGAATATCTGGACTGAAGTGATTCACAATAACGATCGAATGGAGTTTATGACCTTTCCGCGTATAGCCGCATTGGCTGAGGCATCTTGGACTACAAATGGGCAAAAAAATTGGAAAGGCTTTAGCGATAGATTACCTGGCTTGATCAACTTTTATCAACAAAGAGGGATAAAGTTATTTAATCCTTTGCAACCAAATAAAACACCAGAAATAAATGGGCCAGTAAAAAGTAATTGAAAATATCGTTTGTTATATTTGTCAATTGTTTAATTTATCACAATTAAAATACGATTGAATACAATATGAATTGGAATTTAAAAATGAGAAACTGGCATCGAGATTTCTCTTATTTCTATGCAGGTCTATTAATTGCTTTTTCAATATCAGGTATTGCTCTTAATCATCGTCATTCTTGGGATCCTCGTGACTATGTTTACGAATCAATTGAGTTAAAAATTGATATGCCTAAGGATCGAGATTTAATTACTGATGAATTTTTTAAGCAAAGTTTAAAAGAAAACAATGTTGATTTAAAGTTGAGAGGAACTGCATACAGAAGAGGAGGATATAATCTTTATTTTGATGGTGCATACGCTTTTATCAATCCTTTTACTGGAGAGGGAGAAATTGAACGTTTTAGAACAAGGCCCGTTCTTGGTCAAATGGTTGATTTGCACAAATCGACCAGTGACATATGGCTTTGGTATTCAGACATTTTTGCAATATGTGTTCTTTTGATTTGTATTACCGGATTGGTAATTGCAAAAGGAAAAGGTGGATTTAAAAAAAGAGGATGGAAACTTGCCCTGTTGGGAATAATTATTCCTTCTATTATGTGGTTTTATCTTTAGTTTACTAAAATAGTATTAACAAAGGCCGCTTTTCGAAAAGCAGCCTTTGTTGTTTGTTGAAATTAATTTAGTTTGCTAATCTTCTATCGGAATTTCTATTGTACTAAGTAGTTGTATGTTATTGATATCTGAGTAATCGTATTGAAATAAGCCTTCTGTTCCTACAGCAATTAAAATATTTCCTAAAGGAATAACATCATAAGGAGTTAAATCAGAATAAATTTTTAGCAAGTTAGAGCTAAGATTTAAAGGATCCGATGCGTCATATATTCTTAATCCTGAGGTTCCATCACAAACAAAAAGTAAATCACCATCAATACCTAAACCATAAGGATTATCCATGCTGTACGATTTTACAAGACTTGGACTACTTAAGTCATTCAGATCAACTACATCTAGTTGACTAGTATTTTGTCCACAAAAATTACCAGCCCGTAAAGTAATGTAGGCATAATTGTCATCTACAACCACTGGGTCGCAACTCACAAAGTGATCGTATTGTGAAAGCAATTGAGGTGAGAATGGATTTTCTACATCATAAATATACATTCCATTTCGTGCTCCAATAAATAATTTAGTGCCATGCACAAATAAGGTTTCCATTCCCCAACCCACATTAAATGTTCCATTTTTGGTCACTTGGTCTGGATTCGAAATATCGAATAAATTTAAAGAGGAGAGAGTATTTAATGTGTAGAGAGTGTTCGAATAAATCATGAATCGAGCCATAGAACCTGCTTTTCCTGTTCCACCAGTAGTGGCTTTTGCCCCATTGCTAAGTGATGCTTCGGAGAACATAACATCATTGTAATATGGATAATACCTTGGTTCTTCATATTTTTCACTTATTCTTTTCACTTCCCAACCAATAACAATTCCTTTTTCAGTATCGATACTATTGCGCTTATAATTATTGTTTGTTGGAGGTAAAGTGAAAGGAAAGATTTTTTCAAATCTCTTTTTTAGCGAAATAGAATTTATATTACTAATATCGATAGCAATTAAATCAGTGTACGAATCAGCGTAAAGAATATCATCTTTAACAGCCATGTCAATATTTCCTGGAATTGCTAGAAAATTGACATTTTTAGGATTACTTGGATCTGAATTATCAATAACATGAATTCCTTCAAATTTCTCATTAACAAAGATATAATCTTGGTAGAAGTAGATTTTACCAGCAACTGATAATTCTTTTGCACTTTCAGTTTTGACTGCTGCCTTGAATTCTTCGGTAGACATGTAGATTGGAGAATTTACAGTGTATTCGTGCTGTATGTTATCTTCGCAAGACCAAGTTCCAAGGAGTAATAAAATAAAAATAGATAAGACGGTCAGATGTTTTACTGTTTTCATGATTTATATTTTTAAGGCCAATTTAAATGCTCGTTTTTCTTCAAGATGCAAATTGATGAATAGGGTTGCGTTCTGAAAATTGTTTTTTTTATTGTTGAACTCAACGCAACCTTTCTATTTGTATATCATCATAAAAGAAAATAAAAAATCGTATTATGAAAACTCTTTTTGTGGCATTAAAATCAGTTTTAATCATAGCCTTATTGATGCTTTGTGTTTCTAGCACATCAGCTCAGAAAAAACGACATGTGAT
>JADGFH010000561.1 GCA_016743925.1 Labilibaculum sp. | reverse complement strand
ACTTGTTTTTTATGGTAATAGAGACGATTTTTTTAGAGTTACAGAAATACAGTTTTTAAAAGATAAACTTATTCCTGCATTAGAATCGTTCAAATTAACAAATTTACATGTTCGAGAAGTAGGAGAAAGGAAATTAAAGGAAGCAGAAAACAAGTTTGAATACAAATTAGATGATTGGATTGGAATTAACTAAATATCTTAATATTGGGTATATGTAGATAAGCTAAATAAATATAAGGAGAATTCTATTTAAACCTTTGTGTAATTTGATAGAAAGTAGCTTGTATTTCTCAGTTATATCATAGTTTCACTTGGTTGTGCAACATCAAATATTTTAGCTTAAATGAATTTACTTGAATCGATAAGCACCAAAATTCCATACTTCTTTGAAACATTCTGTTCGTTATATCTAAAAAAGAAGATTAGTAGTGACTTTATGCCCAATGGATATATCTACTTTGAAGATGAATCTTCAATAAAATATTGGGGACTAATTTATTCAGAATATTTCAAGGAGAAAAGAAAAGAATATTTTGCATTATACTCTAACGATAATTCAGAACTATTACCTTATGCTGTTTATCAATGGTACTCTGGATACTACTATATTAATATAAATTCATATTTACGAGGTTCAAAAAGATTTAGTTATCCTCAACACATTATCAAAAGAATCGATGTACTTAAAAAAGAAATCAGTCGATTTGGTTTAAATGAAAACATAGTCGTTGTCCGTAGAATATCTAATGACTTTCTTAAGGATTATTTATTGAAAGGTAGAAAATTAAAAAAAGGTCTTATTTTGATCGATGAAGCATTTCAAAGTACGTCCCTTGATTTATTTTACAGGAAAAATAGTGAAAGTGACTATGAGCCTTTAAATGATGAAGTTTTGATGATTATAAAGATTCCTAAAGGTGTCAATGCAATCTACTTAGAGCAGGTAAGTAAACGAGAAGAGTATGAGTTGTTGCTACAGAGTAATTTAAGTATGGTTGTAGAGAAGAAAATTCAATTCTTGAACAACAAATTACTATTTGTAAGAATCATGCAATAGAAATTAATCTGAAATACAATTCTTTAGATTTTGTATTATTCACTTAGAATCACAACACTATCAACGAGCCCATTAACAGGTTTGTTAACGGTGAATGAAAATCACATACTCATAAACCTCTAAACTATCCTGTTTATGTTAGCTCCTCGTTTGTATTTCTTTTTATCTTTGTTTTTGTCCTAATTAAAAAAGAACATCATGCCTATCAGTGAAGCAAACACGAGAGTAAAATTGAACAATCCTGAAATTGAGAAATCAGGATGGAAAGATTTATAGTGGAATAAAAAGGCTCAACAAAATCTTTAAAAATGAATCTAGCAATATAATTAAAGAACTAAACGAGTATCTTTGTGCTTAATTCAAATCAAACCTGATAGAGTCTCTGTTTTGTCAGCGCTTATTATATAGAGACTGAATAATCAAATTGAAACGAGATGACTTGTTTCAAATATTTGACCTTTAAACTTTTTAATCTTTCGACCTTATAAATATGGCACTAGGAACACAAGAAATCGTAAATAAACTCTGGAATCTTTGTAATGTATTGCGAGATGACGGAATCACATACCACCAATATCTAAACGAATTAACCTACATTCTTTTTTTAAAAATGGCCGAAGAAACAGGCAAAGAAAAGGATATTACTAAGGGGTATCGTTGGGGAGATTTGAAAAGTAAGACAGATGATGAACTTTTGGGCTTTTATCGTCAGTTATTATTGAAATTGGGCACAAAAGGGAAAGGAAATGTTCAAAAGATTTACAACAATTCACAAACTAGTATAAATCAGCACAAGAATCTTCGTAAGATCATTAAATATATCGATGAACTGGATTGGTTTGATGCCCGAGAAGAAGGCTTAGGTGAAATGTACGAAGGATTATTAGAGAAAAATGCTTCCGAAACCAAATCTGGTGCTGGTCAGTATTTTACACCTCGACCTTTAATCAATGTAATGGTGCGGCTGATGGATCCTAAAATAGGCGAACGCTTAAATGATCCAGCTTGTGGAACATATGGTTTCATGATTTCGGCCCACCACCATATCGTAGCGAACAACAATATTTATGCTCTTGAAGATGATCATAGTAAGTTTTTAGCGGAGGAGCAATTTAGTGGTTGTGAGCTGGTTCATGATACTCATCGTTTAGCCATGATGAATGCTTTTTTACACGGTATGGGTGGGAATATTACTTTAGGAGACTCCTTAAGTTGTATGGGTGAGAAGGTTAAGGAATTAGATATGGTATTGGCAAATCCACCTTTTGGAACCAAAAAAGGTGGTGAAAACCCAACTCGGACTGATTTAGAGTTTCCATCCAGTAACAAACAACTCAATTTTTTACAAAGTATTTATCTTAGTCTGAAGCAAAGTGGTAAAGCGCGTGCTGCTGTTGTACTGCCTGATAACGTATTGTTTGAAGATGGTGATGGTAAAAAAATCCGTAAAGATTTACTCGGAAAGTGCAACCTACACACAATTCTTCGTTTGCCTACAGGTATTTTTTACGCACAAGGGGTAAAAACCAATGTGCTGTTTTTTGAGCGTGGTATAACTGATAAAGGCAACACTAAAGAAATTTGGTTTTACGATTTGCGAACCAATATGCCCAAGTTTGGAAAACGAACTCCTTTTTCCGAAAAGCATTTTGCTGATTTCGAAAAAGCATACACTGCTGCAGACAGAACTAAGGTAAAAGATGAACGCTTCAAATGTATAAGTTTATCTGATGTCGAAAATTTCAATCTCGATTTAGGATTGGTTGCTGACGAAAGCATTAGGAATGGCAACGAATTAGACGAACCACAGGAAATAGTCAAAGAAGCCCTTTCCGAAATGGAAAGCATTATGAAGGATTTGAACGCTATCATTAAAGAGTTGGAATAATGGGGAATGATTTACCAAAAGGTTGGGTAGAGTGTCAGCTTAATGATATTACAGATGTTGTTAGTGGAGGAACTCCTCCGTCCAAAAGAGAAGATTATTATGGTGGTGAAATATCTTGGATATCACCGGTAGATCTCTCTAAATATCGTAATGTTTATATTTCGAACGGGCGAAAAAATATTACAGTTAAAGGTTTGAAAAATAGTTCTGCTAAATTACTGCCTGTCAATACGATACTGTTTTCGTCAAGGGCGCCTATTGGCTATGTGGCCATTGCTGGAAAAGAATTGTCAACAAACCAAGGTTTTAAAAACCTACTCCCTTCAGTAGCTTATCTTCCCAAATACATGTACTATTATCTGAAGAATTCAAAAGTTCTAATTGAATCGATGGCTAGTGGTACAACATTTAAGGAAATTTCTGGATCTAAGATGAAAGAGATTCCGATTTATCTCCCCCCTCTTGCAGAACAAAAGCGCATTGTAGCTAAATTGGATACGCTCTTTGCCTCTCTGGAGAGTACCATAACCCGCTTAGACATAATACCCAAACTGATTGAAAACTTTAAACAAGCCGTACTCACCCAAGCTGTTACTGGCAAACTTACCGAACAATGGCGAGAAGGGAAGGAATTAGATGCAAATAAGTATTTTGAACAAATTGATTTAATTCATGATTCAAAGAAAAAGCCTGTAAAGGTTAGAGGAACTAAAGGCTTTGGAGAAGACATTGAATTGTTTAATATTCCAAGTTCATGGAAATGGATACCCAATTATAAACTTACAAATGATGGAGGTAATGCAATCTGTGCAGGCCCTTTTGGTACCATTTTCAAAGCTAAGGATTATAGAAAAGAAGGTGTTCCTATCATTTTCTTGAGACATGTGAAGCCTGAAGGTTTTAATCAGAATAAGCCTAATTATATGGATATAAGAGTATGGGAGGAGTTTCATCAAGAATATTCTGTACATGGTGGCGAATTGTTAATAACAAAACTAGGAGATCCACCAGGAGATGCAACAATTTTTCCAAGTGATTTTGGGACTGCAATGGTTACACCAGATGTAATGAAGGCAAATTATAATGATGAATTGTTTAAAACAAAATACGCCTCTTTTTTCTTTAACTCTAACTCATGTAAGGAATTAATATCAAGTGTATCTTTTGGTATGACTCGTTTGAGAATTGATCTTACAATGTTTAAGTCCTTTCTTATTCCTGTTCCCGTTTTTGAAGAACAAAGCGAAATTGTTCGCAGAGTAGAGAATTTATTTGCCAAAGCCGATGCCATAAAGCAGCAATACCAAAGCCTAAAGCAAAAGATAGACATATTACCTCAGGCCATATTTGCAAAAGCTTTTAAAGGCGAGTTGGTAGAACAAAATCCATTGGATGAGCCTGCTTCTGTTTTATTGAAAAGGATTCAGAATTTGAAATTTGAAGCTTCTAATAAGCCTAAAAAGAAAGTTGTAAGAAAAAAGATAGAAGAAAACCAAAAAAAAATCAAACTTAAACCTTATCCTGAATATCCCCTATTTTCAATCTTGCTACATC
>JADGFH010000560.1 GCA_016743925.1 Labilibaculum sp. | reverse complement strand
CACTCTAACTGAATCATTTTTCTGAACTTCTCCTGGTGTACTTCTTCCATTCTGAATCAGATCAATTAAATCAGATTTCATTTGCTCTGCTTTTTTCTGCTTTGAAAGGTAAAGGTTGTTCTCTTCACCAATATCCTTTTTCAGATTGAACAACTGATATTTTGGCATTCCACTCACATCATCTTTTCTGGGTTTTGGGTAAGACCATCCTCCAGAACCAGGACAAAGAATAAGTTTCCAATTTTTCTCCCGAATAGAAAAATTACCATTTATAGAGTGATGAACTGTATTAGTACGTTGAATTTTGCCATTATTAGTTAATATTGGCAACATACTAAAACTATCTTCAGCCATATCATCCTTCAAATCAACGCCAATAATATCAGCACAAGTTGCCATAAAATCAGTTGTACAAATGACTTCACCTGAACTCTGATTCACTTTAATTTGACTCGGCCATTTCACAATAAAAGGAACACGATGACCACCTTCATAAATATCAGCCTTATGACCTCTAAAAACACCACTTGGGTCATGACCAAAACGTGCTAACTCATCGTAATCAGCCTGTGGAGAGCAACCATTATCACTCGTAAAAACAACAAGAGTGTTATTCTCTATTCCAGCATCTTTAATCGCCTTAAGCAATTTCCCCATATAGGCATCTATCATCATAACAAAATCACCATAGGAATTTAAGCCACTCTTATCTTGAAATTCGGCCGTAGGCAAAATAGGTGTATGAGGCGATGGAATTGGCAAATACAAAAAGAAAGGTTGACTTTTCTTAGATTGAGTTTGCACATAGTTTACTGCACGTCTAAAAAAATTAGGTGTCACATCTTCGTGAATAAAATCTGGAGCTGTAGGACCTTCTCTCCACCATGCCTGTTTTGCTTTACTAACAGTGTTTTTTATTGGAATTTGTGTTGCCTTTCCATTTTCTACATACACATAGGGTGCCATATCTAAAGAACCGCAATGACCATAAGAGTATGAAAAACCATTTTCTTTTGGCCCGTTGGTTATAGGTTTTGAGAAATCGATTTTATCAAAATCATCGGGAGTCCAACGTTTCCTACCTATGCTATCGTTGTTGTTTAATGCCCAATCCCAACCTAAATGCCATTTACCTATAAAGGCTGTGTTATATCCTTGTTTTTGTAACATAGATGCAACCGTACTTCTAGACGGAGAAATTAATGCTTTGGAGTACCCTCTTAATACACTTCTTTTAAGGCGACTTCTCCAGTTATATCTACCAGTCAAAATACCGTAACGAGTTGGTGTACAGACTGCAGAAGAAGTGTGAGCGTCAGTAAAACGAATGCCTTCAGAGGCAAGTTTATCAATATTAGGCGTATTAATCTTTCCCTGTTTATTGTAACAGGAAAGATCTCCATAACCCAAATCGTCAGCCAATACATAAATTATATTGGGTTTATTAATATCCTTTGGTGACTGAGCTATACCAATTGTAGAATAAAGTCCTAAACCAATAGTACAGCAAAGTATTTTTATATTTAAACTATTTTGTATCATATCAACTTATGAATGCGAGGTGTCCTTTTAAAAGGACACCTCAAATATTAATAATAACTAGATACTTCCAATTGAACTTGCCTTCAAATCATTAAACATTTCTAAAGCTTGAGTAGGTTTCATATTTTCATGAACCACTGCGCTTACAGCCTGTATCATAGCAACAGGTGCCTCAGATTGGAAAACATTACGTCCCATATCTACACCAAACGCACCATCATTTATAGCTTTATAACACAATTCCAAAGCTTCAAGTTCTGGCAACTTTTTACCACCTGCAATTACAATTGGTACAGGGCAAGAAGAAGTTACTTTTTCGAAACCTTCGCAATAATATGTTTTAACGATATTAGCTCCATTTTCAGCACACATGCGCGATGCTAAACTAAAATAACGTGCATCACGAGCCATATCAGTTCCTACAGCAGTTACTCCCATTACCGGAATTCCAGCCTTTTGACCAGCATCAACCGCTCTACAAATATTTGCCATGGTAATTGCCTCTGTAGCAGCATCACCTACTGATGCCATAATTGCTATTGCAGAAGCATTCATACGAATAGCATCCTGAATATCAATCAATACGTTATGATTCAATTCTGTCAAAATTGAAGTCCCTGCATCAGAACGCAAACAAATTGCTTTATTTGAATTAGCAGGAATACTGGAACGAATCATTCCTCGTGCTCCCATTAAACAATCTGCATACTTAATTAGCGGAGTAATACTTAAGTCAATTCGCTCCAAACCAGATGTTGGTCCCATTATGAATCCATGATCAAAAGCTAACATAACCGTCTTACCTGTTTCAGGACGAAAAATTCTAGATAAACGATCTTTCATTCCCCAATCCAAGTTATCACTTCCCTTAATGTGAAATGCTTGGTTTTGAACAGGCGCATTTGAAAAATTAGCTCCTTCTCTTAAATCATCTAAATCAGCCATAATATATTTTTGCTTTTAAATTCTAATTAATAAACTCTATTTCAACAAATGATTAAGAGTGTTGCTCTATAGCTTGTGCAAATGATTCAAACATGCAAGCCCATGAGGTAGCACCAGGATCTGCCGAACCTACTGACCGATCACCTAAATTACGAGCTCTACCAAAATTTGCTTTCATTTCGATTGTTTTTGCGGCACCATCAGAAGCTGCTTCTGCGGCATTAACAAAGATTGCATCGATATCACCTTCTGAACTCTCCATTGCTTCCACTGCTGGAATTAAAGAATCCATTATTGTTTTATCTCCAACTTTAGCTTTTGTTTGCTGCTGTAAGTTTGTAAGTCCTGCTCTAAATGTCTTTTTCAATTCATTTGCATCCAGCTCCACACCTTTAGCAACATCGGCCATTCCTAAAAAGAAAGCCCCCATGAGTGTACTTGTAGAACCACAAGACTCTTCCATAGCTGCGAAAGCCATATCGCTAAGCATTGCATTAAACTCTTCGCCCTTATTCCCTGCCTTTACAATTGCATTAAGGGCTGCTACGATAGCTGTTCCATGATCACCATCACCTGTTACAGCATCTAATCTTGATAACTCATCTGTTCGCTCAGTTATATTAGTAAGCGTTAAATTCATCATGGCCTTAAAAGCCTCTATTGTCAACTTTTCCATTATTTTTTTTTACTTATAACTGTCCAGTAAGGAGCATCTGATGAACATTCTGTTAATAATCTCACGTGATCTGCATCACACTTTCCTAGAATCATCTGGAAACCAGATTGCTCTTGAACAGTTAAAATCTCAGTGATTTTTCCGTCCACCAACTCACATCCAACCTCTTCTAAAACCTGACAAGCTCTTCTGAAAACAATATTCATTTCCATATGCGTAGTTGCACCAACTCCATTGATGTATAAGAGTACTTTATCACCACTTTTGGCAGCTAATTTTTCCATTAATGGCTTAATCATGCGTTCAGCAGTATCATCGGCACTTAGAAGATCCATTCGACCTCCTCCGCCTTCGCCATGCTGTCCCATACCAATCTCCATAACACCTTCTGGAAGTTCCGCAATAATCCCACCATTTTGAGGATGAGTACATGACTTCATTGCAACGGCAAGAGTTGCCATTTGCTCATTGAAGCGTTCTCCTATTTCATAAATCTCTTCTAATGATTTTCCTTCTTCGGCAGCAGCTCCTACAATCTTATACAAAGGCACACAACCTGCTAATCCACGACGATCTTCATCTGGTGTTTCCAAACCAGCGCTAATATCTTCATGAGTCAAAAGCATCTTCACTTTAATATCGAAACGTTTTGCCAATTGTAAAGCCATATTAGCACTCATAACATCTCCTGCATGGTTCAATACAACTAAAAGAATTCCTGCTTCACAATTAAACTTCTTCAAAGCTTCTAATACACGAGGTGCACCTGGAGCAGCAAAAATATCACCAACAACAGAACAATCAAGCATACCTTCGCCAACAAAACCACTTAATGCTGGCTCATGACCTGCTCCACCGATAGTGACAATTGCCACTTTATCTTTCGATTTTGCAGTGGTTCGAACAACAGTATTTTCTCCAAAAAGACTTACTTTATCTCTATAAGCCATCGTATAACCCTCTAACAATTCCTTTGTAATGTTATCTGGATCGTTAATAAATTTTTTAATCTGGCAAGTATTTGTTAAATCTGACATCGTTTTATAATTTTGCGTTTTTACTAGAAATACTTATGCGTTAATCTGCATTAGCTCAATAGGGGCACCTTCCTCTTCGATAAAAGCAATGGTTAAATTATCATTAGGAGAAAAAGGTTCAAGTAAAATCTTTTTGCCTTTTAATTCGGCATTAAGATCATCTACTTGATAAGCAATGTGTGCAGTTGATTGGATCAATTCAGGAAATTCAGAACCTTCCTCGAATCGTAACCATTCAATTTTGTTAGCACTATCAGCATAGTCAGTAACAAATAATTTGGCACCTTCCATATAATTCTCGTT
>JADGFH010000559.1 GCA_016743925.1 Labilibaculum sp. | reverse complement strand
ATGGCATTGGTAGTTCATCCAAATTCACATCATCCAAATCCTGTAAAACAACTTCCTTAAAAAAGAAATCTGGATACATAGACTGAATCAATTTACGAAACTCAATCTTATTTTTAAAGATGTTGATGTACTCGGGTAACTTGGTAAAACCCAAATGATTTACAACCCAGTTAATTGAATTTTCAGAATTCGTGTAAATTCTACTATCTGGATTATCCCGAAATTTCTGAATAATTTCGTCGGTGCTAATTAGTGATAACTCACCTTGTTCAGTAACATTACCAGTATCTATTACAGGAAAATCATATTTTACGATGGTTTCCTTTAAAAATTTAGAAACGTAAAGCTTATCTAATAAAATCATTAAACAGTAATGTTTTGTTTGTTTGTTTGTTTGTAGATTGTAAATAATCAACAAAGATACAAAATTTGCCTGAAGGAAACTTTAAATAAATTCTTCCAAAAAAGATTTCTTACTTATGGTCATTATGACTCAAATCCTTACCTTTTAAGCTGTAAAAATTAGTAAAAGATAATTCTGTGAAAGATAAAGTATTAGTTACATATGCAATTCCTAAACAAGGACTTAGTGAACTTGAAAAATATTTTGAATTAATTTATCCTAAGAAAGAATTTTTCACTGATGATGAATTAATCAATTTAATTCCTGATTGCTCTGCACTTCTATCCATATTCAACAGAGATGTATCTGCAGAAATAATAAATGCAGGCAAAAAATTAAAAATAATTAGCAACTATGGTGTTGGCTTTAATAATATCAATTTAGATGCGGTAAAAGACAATAACCTCATTCTCTGCAATACTCCAGATGCCGTTTGCGAACCAACTGCAGAATTGTGTTTGGCTCTTATGCTCTCCCTTTCAAGACAAGTTACCAACTGTCATTTTCAATTAAAAACAAATCCTGACTTTGAATGGGGAGCTATGAAAAACTTAGGCAATTCCTTAAGAGGAAAAACACTAGGAATTATAGGTTTAGGAAAAATAGGCAAATCAATCGCAGAAAAAGCATCTGTATTTGGAATGAAAATTATTTACCACAACAGGAAACCAATCGCTGACAAAAAGTATGAACATTATACTTTTGTAGAGAAAGATTGGCTCCTTAGAGAATCAGATATTGTATCTTTAAACTGCCCTCTAACTCCAGAAACTCATCATTTTCTATCTGAAAAAGAATTTCAGATAATGAAAAACTCAAGCTTATTAATTAACACAGCAAGAGGCTCGGTTGTTGATGAACAGGCTCTGGCGAAAGCCTTAGAAAATAAATTAATTGCCGGTGCTGGATTAGATGTTTTTGAAAATGAGCCATTCATTCATCCTGATTTGCTAAAGGCAAACAATGTAGTATTGGTGCCTCACATTGGCACCTCTACTATTGAAACGAGAATAGAAATGGGTTTAGAGGCTAGCGTAAATATTATTTCCTATATAATTAAAGGAATCGAAAAGAACAGAGTTAACTAAGTAGAATAATAAAATATGCTTTTAGCTATCGACATTGGAAATTCGAATGTTGTTTGTGGTATATCAAACAATGACGATTGGTGCGAACAATTCAGAATTCATACCGTTGCCAATAAAACGGCAGATGAATACGAGGTTATTTACAGAACTTTATTGGCTAGTAGAAATATTGATTTAAATAATATCGATAGAATTATTCTTAGCAGTGTTGTTCCTTCTTTGATCCATCCGATTAAGGAAATGATTCAAAAATTATTCAATCAGGATCCATTAATATTAGGTCCAGAAATTTACCCTCAACTAAATATTGGAATTAGTAATCCGTATGAAATAGGAACTGATTTAGTAGCCAATGCTGTTGCTGCTCACAATCAATTCTCGGGTAATTGTATTGTTGTGGATTTTGGAACAGCTCTTACTTTTACTGTGATAAAAGCTGATGGAAACCTACTTGGTGTGACCATTGCTCCTGGATTAAAAACTGCAATGGCATCGCTCTCGCAAAAAACAGCTCAACTACCCAATATAGAGCTGGCCATTCCACCATCTTGTATAGGTAAAAATACGGTTCATGCTATGCAATCTGGGATTGTACTCGGCTATAAAGGATTAATCGAGTCGTTATTAAAAGGGATGAAAGAAGAGTTAAAAGGTAATGCGACCATTATTGCAACTGGAGGATTATCATCAGTTATGTTACCTTTGATCGATTGTTTTGATCATCATGAACCTATGTTAACATTGGACGGTCTTAAAATTATCGGAAATCAATTTTACAAGTAATACCAACACACAATACAATGACATTAGAAATAGAAAGGAAATATCTGGTAAAACCAGAATTACTAGAACTTCCAAATGAAGGAAAAAAGTTGGTCCAAGGCTATGTTTGGAGTGATCCAGATAAAAGTTTACGAATAAGAATTGCTGGAGAAAAAGCAATGATAACTATTAAAACTGGTACCAATCCGTTAAGTAGATCGGAGTTTGAATACCAAATTCCAATGAAGGATGCTAATGAACTTTTAGCACTTTGTGAATCAAAAATTGATAAAACTCGTTACTTAATAAAATTTGAGGATTTATTATGGGAAGTTGATATTTTTGAAGGCAAAAACAAGGGTTTGATTGTTGCCGAAGTAGAACTTTCCTCAGAAGATCAAGAGATAAGTCTACCAAACTGGATTGACAAAGAAGTAACCAAGGATTCTAAATACTTGAATGTTGAATTAATAAAGCACCCCTTTTCCAAATGGTGAAAATGGTAAACTTAAATACTCAGGATCAGATGAATTATTCGTAATAATGGCTTTATAAATTTGTTCCTGAATTTTAGTTCTCACATCCATCTTCATCAATTTAGTATTGGATTCATCAGGACATATTCGATTCGAAAGAAATATATACACCAAATCATATTTAGGATCAACCCAAACCATTGTTCCGGTAAAACCAGTATGCCCAAAGCTCAATACAGAAGCTTGTTCGCAGGTTGGTCCTCCTTTTTCTTTTGTGTCATAAAAAGGCTTATCGAAACCAATTCCTCTTCTGTTTTCGGTATCTGGATACGCTCTTGAAGTAAACTTATTCATGGTCTCGTCACTAATGTATATTTCGCCACCGTAAGTTCCACCCTGTAAATACATTTGAATCAATTTTGCCAAATCACTTGCATTCCCGAACAAACCTGCATGTCCAGCTACTCCTCCTAGCATAGCGGAACTAGGATCATGCACATAACCATCGATCCACTGCTTTCGAAAGAATTTATCGTTTTGAGTTGGCACAATTCGTTTCACATTAAATCGCTTTAACGGAAGATAACCTAAACTTGAAGCTCCCAACATATTGTAAAAATTCTTTTTCACATACTGATCAATTCTTTTACCTGAAGTCTCCTTTATCATCTCACCCATTAGAATAAAACCTAAATCACTGTATTTATAACTATTCGACTCTCTTAATTCTGAAGTTAATATTTGATTGATAATCGTATCGTGATATCCTTTGTTGATATACATTGCATTCGCTACGCGCATTGGAAATTCGTCCGATTTCACCTTGGAAAAAATCCCCGGTCGAAATTTGTAA
The DNA here is from genome assembly GCA_016743925.1 of Labilibaculum sp. GTDB lineage: Bacteria > Bacteroidota > Bacteroidia > Bacteroidales > Marinifilaceae > Labilibaculum. The sequence continues at coordinate 938 of JADGFH010000559.1, read as the reverse complement.
TTACGATCAATATACAATCTGTCAGCCACTTTTAAACTGTATCTTTTCGAATATTTACGACTGAATAAATTCTTATCAAAACTTGCTGAATCGATAGACTCCCAATGAAATGGTTTCCAACTTAACAAACGAGCCTCATGTGCTAATATTTTTCTTAAAATTAAAGTATCCTTATTCGATTTTTTAGCTTTTGAGAAATATTCACCCAGTGTTTTATCAACATCAAGCCAGCCTTCATCACACAACTGCATAATACTAGGTAGCGTTGCGGTGATCTTTGTAAGCGATGCTAAATCATAAATATCAGGATTACGAACTTCTATCTTTCTATTATAGGTATGATGCCCATATGATTTATTAAAAACTATTTTACCTTTTCTTGCGACTAAAACCTGGCAACCTGGACTTGCCTTTTTCTTTATAGCGTCCTCCACAATAGAATCAATAACATTTAACTGTAAGGTTTTTAGACCAACCTGTTCCGGTAAGGAAAATCCTAATCGATTGTGTTTCGTTTCAAATCCAGTACCCGCAGAAAAGCTACTGCCCACTGAAACTGGCAATTTACCTTTTGAAGCAAGACCTCCAAAAATAATTTGAGCAGAAGCCATCTGAGCTTCTCGATTGTCTTCATAAGAAACCACTATTCCTTTTAATCGATCGGTATCTTCATATAAATCCAAACCATAAGGATTTGCAAACAGATCAAAAATTACTTTTTTTCTTTTGGATATCTCAGATAGAAACTCAATCGTCTGATTTGTAATTCCAAATTTCCTGACGGCACGTGAATCACTATCATGCTTGCTAACAATCACTAAATTGTACTTTTCTAACTTTTTCAATAAATTGAAATAACTCTCGATGGATGCATTTTTCTCAATCTGAAAAAAATCAATATCTGCATATCTTCCCATGTACTCCTGAAACCTATTTCG
>JADGFH010000558.1 GCA_016743925.1 Labilibaculum sp. | reverse complement strand
TAATGACTTTAAATATTCGTAGCCGTTTAACTGTTCGTAATAGTTGTAGGTTACTTTGGTAAACTTCTCTTCATCCTCTGGACGTAAAACAGGAATACTGTCGCCACGAAAATACGAACCTGTCATTGCCACAATATTCGCTGTTGATTTATTCATTATTTCACGAAGCAAATCGCCCAAGCGATTCTCGGCATCAGCTGAAACGTGGTGAAATTCATCTATAGCAATAAGCGTATTGTTAAAAGTGCTTTCGTCTAATTCTTCGCAAGCAAAACGGAATGTAGCATGTGTACAAATTAAAACTTGTTCGCCATTTGCCATGAACTTTTGAAAAGCTTGAACTTTGCTTTTGCTACCATCGCCACCTGGAGTACAAAGGTTAGATTTATCTTTTGGTTCCCAATCGGCAAAAAAGCCATGCTTTTTTAAATCGGTTGGAGCAAAAGAACTGCCAATGGAACGTTCAGGAACGGCAACAATTATTTTTTTTATGCCCTGGTTAACTAATTTATCTAGAGCCAAAAACATTAAGGCTCTTGACTTTCCAGAAGCAGGAGGCGACTTAATTAAAAGATATTTAGCATCGCGATATTCAAAAGCACGTTCTTGCATTTCGCGCATACCGTATTGGTTGGTACTTTTACTTTTTCCTGTTTGTTGATATTTTACATCTACTATATTGGGCATCTTATTTCTTTTTTCTTGATTTCTTTTCTCTGGCAAACAAAGTATCTTTTTCTCGTTCCTCTGCAATCATTTTTTCGTAAAGCTTAAACAAATACTCCAAACGCTCTTCATCGCTTTTAAATGGTGTGCTACGGTAGCATTTCTCAACAATTAAATCATTTTGACGGTGAGCCTTTCGTAGCTCTTCTGGCATTTTATTAGGGTCATAAAGTTGTGCTAAAGTTTTATCACTATGCTTTTCTCTTTCCTCTAAAATGCGAAATACAGATTGAGTAATTTCGTTTTTACGTTGGGTAGATATTTTCGGAAAAGGAAATGTATTATAACAGATAGTTACCGAATACAAAATATCTAATTTCATTCCTCCAGCAACAGCTTTTACCCATAACATGTGAATCTTAGAAGATAGGATTCCAAATAAATATGGTTCAGGATCATGAACAACTTGCATAGTCTCTCCTGGTATGTCAGGAGCATACTTGAAATCCGCAGGTAAATACTCACGACTTTCACTTGAATTTCTTCCTATTGCAATAAATGAGTTCTTAGCTTCATGAACATACCTGAATCGATATGGAATAGAGGTCAATGATTTTGCAACTTCACCACCATTAGTTCTAAATTCAAGTACCCTTTGTATTCGTTCATTTATTTCTGAAAAAGATTTTGCCTCCTTTAAATCTTGCTCCTTTATCCATAAGCACCAGCGTGGTATTCCTTTAGAAAGATCATTCCAACCATAAAACCTTCTTATATATTTTTTTGCATCGGGATGTTTATTTAATAAAGCTTGTTTTTCTTCGTCTGTCAATATTAAATTACCACCATCAACAGATTGGTTTCCGAAGACTAATGGCGTAAGTGATGATAATGATAATTGTCTTTTTTCAATAACTAAGTTTGAACCTCCCGTTAGATAAGGGGATATGTTATCAACTTCAACTTGATGTTCACCTGAATAGATTACTTTCTTTGTTTTCTTACCTGTAGCCTTTACCCCAACTATTATAACCGCAACTACAGCTTTGTTTTTAGCATTATTTGACCAATAAAAAGCTTTATGTGCAAATTTTATTTCATTATTGTCTGCAAATATTGATGGCCAAAGAAAGGCTACCTGTTGGCCTTGACAAATTGAATTTGTTGAAACAAATGCAAATTCAGATTTAGAATCTTTTATATACTCACTTGCTTTATAGAACCAACAACTTATATAATCTAAGCTATTCTTGCCTTTTAGCTCATCCAAAACAACAGCGATATCTTGTTTTTGTAATTTTGACTGAAACCTAGCACCTAAGTACGGAGGATTACCCAATATATAAATTTCATCATTCTCGTTCTTCAGGCAAACCTTTTCCCAATTTATTCGTGTTGCATTTCCTTGTACAATATGTCCTGCTTCACTTAATGGAAGTGTAGGGTTGGTTCGTCCAAACTCTTTATAAAACTCAACGTTCATTTGATGTTCAGCAAGCCAAAGAGCAAGTTTGGCAATTTCGCCAGCAAAATCATCTATCTCAATACCATAAAACTGTGAAAGTTGAATACCCGAAAGAGCTATCATACCGCCAGCTTTAAAAATTTTCATCTCCAACAAGCGGAGTTCTTTATAGGCAATAATTAAAAAGTTACCACTACCACAAGCAGGGTCAAAAATCTTTAATTTATGAATTCGACTTAAAAGGGCATCTAATTTCTTTTTGTTGTTTTCTGCTTTATCAAGTTCCTCGTACAGTTCATTTAAAAATAAAGGCTCAATTACCTTCATAATGTTTGGAACAGAGGTGTAATGCTGTCCTAAATTACCCCGTTGGTCAACCGAAATAACCGCCTGAAACATGGAGCCGAAAATATCAGGATTGATTGTAGACCAATCTTGATCGCCACTATTTAAAAGTGCAAGCCTTGAAGTTCTGGAGAAATTTGGAGCAGGAACGGTTTCCCTAAATAATCCACCATTTACAAAAGGAAAAGCACATAAATATTCAGGTAAACCAGATCTTTGGTTTTTTGGTGTATTTAAAACGGCAAAAAGATTATCCAGATAGGTATTTAAATCGCTTCCATCGGTTTGAGTGTGAGAATCAAGTGCATTTGAAAATAAGCAATCTTCAAATATATGCGTGTCTTCAGCAAAAAAACAGAATAACAAACGAGATAAGAAAATGTTTAATCCATGAATAAATTCAGGGGAATCATCTGGATTGTCTTTTTTTATTACATCGAAAAGCTTTGCCATTTTCTCTGCGGCTTTAACATCAGCAGGGTTTTCGTTTGCATGTTGAGCCTTTTCCATTCCTGCCCACGGTAAAAAGAAATCGTAATATTTTGGCAAATCGCTTAAAGTGCAATCGAGTTTATCTTCTGTTTTGGTATCGATTGCCAGAATTGTTTTGTAGTCGGTTACAATTATGAAGCGTTCGTTATGGGTGATATTATTTGCTAAGTCCGAAATTGTAAGGTGCAAATCTGCCTTATATTCCTCTTTTAAAAACAGCTTTTTCTTCCAGGATATTTCGCCTTCGTTTTTAGACATGTTCAAATTCCCCTTTTGTAAACGGGTAATAGATGCCTTTGGTAAACCATAAGCTAGTAGCAATTCGAAAATAAAGGTTTCTTTATTAATCGTAGCTATTAACTTTTGTAGGTTTATTTCTATTTGTACTAGGTTCATTGTTTTAACTCTCTGTTAATAAGATTTGAGTTTTTAGGATCAAACTACGAATACCTTGAATAAAAGCTAATCGTAATAATATTAAATGCTATCTAAAAGCGTTTAATATTTTCACTAAAGTATCAAATCTAGATTAAGATTCATACTGTCAAGTATGCCAAATTCCTAATATTGGCAAATTCCATTTTTAAAGCATTCGGCTATTAGAAGTTATTTAGAGCTCTAGTTAAATAAATAATTTCTGTTAATTTCTGAAGTTGACTAATTTATTAGCTAAAATTATGATGTTTGAGCAATTACAAGGGGATTTAAGGTGTGTTTATCCCGTTCTGACATAGATCACTCATCTTGTTTCTACATCGATCATTTACCCTACTTAATCCGTATTTCAGATAGCAAGATTGATCTATTGGATGGGAATGCCCATTTTACTAGCGAAATGAGCTTTTATAAAGATTATATCCTACAAGTAGAGCTAGTATAAAGAGGATTTAAGGGGTGTTTATCTAGATAACAACTAGTTTCTACCCCGATCGTATCTAGATCGCTTATCAGAACTTATGTCGTTTCTATATAGATCATTTATCCTACTTTATCGATCTTTCAAATGGTAAGTCTGATCTATTGGGTGGATTACACATTTTACTAGTAAAATCAATGAATACAGGGAATAAAACGGAATGACGTAGGTGTTTTAAAAGGGTTCTTAAGTGGTGTTTATCCCGTTCTTATCTAGCTCATACCTCGATCGCTTATCCCGCTTCTATCTCGTTTCTAAACCGATTACTTATCCAACTTAAACGATCTTTTGGATAGTTACACAAATCTATTCTGTGGAAACACCTATTTTACTCGTAAAATCAGGTAATAGAGGACATGAAACGAAAAAATGAGCAACTATAAAGGGGGGTCTCAAGGGGTATTTATTATTCTATTTCAATTTTAATATTGTTTCTAGGTATTGGATGTTTGATCACCCGTAGTAAATCAATGAAGGCCTCTTGAAAATCTTCCTTATAATCAAATGAGGTTGCAATCTTTAAAAGGTAATAAAATTCAATAGATGTATTTTCTATTGTTTCTCCAATATTTTTTTCTTTTCCAACAAACCCGCATATGTCAAATTGATGTTTTTTATAGTCAAAGCCAACAACGATAC
>JADGFH010000557.1 GCA_016743925.1 Labilibaculum sp. | reverse complement strand
CAATTAAAAATAGATTTGGTATTGCTATGCACGAACCAATTACTTTGGATGTAATTGAGAATAATAAAATTGCGAATATTTATGTTTTTGCTCCTAATATTGCCCTCACGAATTGGACAACAAAAAGAGATATTAAGAACTTTATAGAAAGTGGTTTTGATGAAGAATTAAAATTACTTTACGATCAAGGAATTCTTCAAGTAATAACAAATGAATCTTTAACATTAGGAATTCATATTCCTCAAATGGGAGAGAAGGCATTAGCTGTTTTGCGCGAAGTAATGGAACAAGGAGGTTATTTGATTTCGAATAGAAGGAATGCCACTTTTATGACAGATATTTTGAATATTGATCGTTTTCATATTGGAATGGTAAGTACAAGTTTGGCAGCTAATATAATGGGAATTCCTAATCATACAGGATACATTCAATTCGTTCCAGCTGGCGTAAGAACTACTTTGGCTTACCCAACGCCTATTCAAACTTCTAAAGATTTTTCAGAATTGTTGCACTCAGATCTTTTTAAATCACTTTGTGAAAAGCATGGAGAAGAGAAAGTTTTTGAAACAATAAAGGAAGATGCACTTGCAAATGGATCACCACTTAAGTTGGTTTTGGATAAGCTTTCTTCAAATGAAAAAGAGAATAAGGAAGTCAATTATTCTTTTGTTACGGGAATTTATGAAGATGGTAACCCATGGAATGGTGTTATTGCTAAGGCAAATTTAGATTCTAAAGATTGGGAATTTGCAGCCATAAGTTCTCCAAAGACGAAAACGGTGATTGACTTTGTAAAAGATTTTGAGTTGGAGAATGAAGCAGAAGCTAAAATAGCTTGGAATGGTGGTTACATTTTAAATCCAGAGTTGGTTGGTAAGTTAGGATTACCTGAATCTTATATTGGATCACCGCTTGGATTATTAATATCTGATGGAGATTTATTGAGTGCACCTTTATTTAATAAACCTGCTTTACTGATCTCGAAAGAAGGCAAAATCGATTTGCAAAGAGTAAACTGTAAGGCAGGTTTGAAAGTAACAATTGATGGAATTGAGTACGAGTTTTCGAGTGAAGACTACAACAATTGGAACGAGGAAAAATGTTGCTATTTCGATTTAATGTATGATGACGAAACGATTCCTGCTACCAATTGTATTTTGATTCGATTGGCAGGAAATACCGTTAAGGAAGTTATAAAAGAGCAAGATGCCATATGTCAGATACCAGTTGGATTGACCTTATCAATTCCTAAGAATAGAATAAAAACGACGCTTCCTAAAGTTGAAACGAAGTTAAAAATCTGTGTAAGCGGATTAGAGAATATTTTGCATGCTGTAGAGGCCGGACCAATGTTATTAGATAATGGAGAGCAATGTATCGATATGGAGACGGAAGGTTGGAAAACAAATAATTCGATAAAAACGCAAGCGGCTCGTTTGGATTTTACTGATATGAGAGGCCCTAAAATTGCCGTAGGAATTGATACTAAAGGTGACTTAAGTGTTTTAACCATTAATGGTCGAATTCGAGAGTCGGTAGGAGCGAGACATCAGGATATGGCAGATATCCTTCTGCAAAATGGCATGCAAAAAGCAATGGGTTTCGATCCGGGAGGAAGTTCAACTTTGGTTGTAAATGGGGAAACACTGAATATTTCACCGTACAATTCTCAATACGAGCGAAATATTTACTCCTTACCTCCGGAACCACGAGCGGTTTCTAATGCAATAATTGGCTATAAAAAAAAGGGATCTAAATGATCCCTTTTACTACTATATGTAACTTGTTCTATTAGTACTTTTTTAAGCTTCCAAGGAAAGAAATGTCACTGGTGATTTTAGGTTCTCCTTTGTACTTTACGGATCCAATTCCCGAAATATTTACCCTAAGATCATCTTTTACACAAACTTTACCACTACCAACTCCACTAATGTCAATGCTTCCTATTTTGGCAACCAAATCGTAAGCACTTACACTGCCTGCACCAGATATATTGATCGAGACATCTTCACATTTACCCGCCAATTTAATGGTGGATGCACCGCTGTTATTAATTGATAATCGATTAGCAGATAGTTCTAAATCTGCAGATGAAGCACCATTAATTTCAATATCGAGTTCATCAAAACGAAGCATTTGATCACTTTTTAAAGAAATTGCACCATTGGCTTTTAATTTGCTAAGATGTTTAAAGCCGATATACAATTTCATTTCTTTCGATTTATAGATGCTTTTCTCTGTAGAGATGTAAAGCACATCCCCTTTAACTTTGGTTTTAATGATGTCTAACAAATTTTCATCTGCTACTACTTTTAAGCTGTAATCATCATCTTGAGAAAGGTAAATCGTAAAGGCTCCACTTACTTTAATGGTTTCAAAACTGCTTACTTCTCTTTCTTCAGTTTGTACATTTCCATTTCCTTTTATTCCATCTGCATGTGCAGGAAGTAGGAATAAAAAGCTCATGAACACAAGTAATAATGCTGAACTTATTTTTCGAATTAATTTCATATTAGTAATTTTTAAATGCACGGTAAGTTTAGGTTGTTTAAAGTAAAGACGTTTAAAGAGTGAAACTGTTGCACGTTTTTAAAAATGTCAATGCTGTACCAATAGTAAAAGATAGAAAGAATTTTATTTATTCTTCTTTCAGGATGGAAAATATACGAATTGAATTTACCTTGCAAAAAAATAGATCGATATGTCGGGAGTATATTTTCACATTCCATTTTGCAAACAACTTTGCCATTATTGTGCTTTTCACAAGAGTATCTCTTTGCAAGCAAAAGAGGAGATGTTAGAGTGTTTAAAAAAGGAATTAAAATACAGGAAAGATTATTTAGGCGAGGAGTCAATTGCTACCATTTATTTTGGTGGAGGAACACCTTCTATCTATCAGCCACATGAAATTGAATCTTTAATTGATGAAGTGGCCAAATATTTTACCATTGATTCGGATGTTGAAATAACATTGGAGGCCAATCCAGATGATTTAAGTGAAGCTTACTTAAAGGCTTTACAAAATACTCCTGTAAACCGATTAAGTGTTGGAATTCAATCTTTTCATGATGAAGATTTGATTTTGATGAATCGAAGACATACTGGAAAAGAAGCATTTGAGGCTATTCGCAGGGCTCAGGAATATGGGTTTAATAATATCTCTGTTGACCAGATTTATGGAGTTCCAGGTTTAAGTATGGAGAAATGGAAAGAGAATTTAGACCTGGTTTTTGATTTGGATATTCAACACATCTCATCTTATCATTTAATGTTTGATCCGAATACCATTTTCACAAAAAAATTAGAAAAAGGAGCATTGGTTGAATTGGATGAAGAGCAGAGTTTCGAGCAATTTAAATATTTGATAGACAAAGCACGTGAAAATGGTTTTCTTCATTACGAAATTTCTAATTTTTCTAAAGAAGGATTTATTTCAAAGCACAATTCAAGTTACTGGAAACAAAAGAAATACTTAGGAATTGGACCATCGGCACACTCTTTTAATTTAAAGGAAAGAGAGTGGAATATTGCTCATAATTACAAGTACATAAAAGCAATAAAAGAGGAAACTGAGTTTTCTGAAAAGGAACATTTGAGCTTTTACGATCGTTTTAATGATTTCGTATTAACATCTTTGCGCACTTATTGGGGAATGGACTTGGAAATTGTTCGTGAAGATTTTGGGGATCAACTATATAATCATTGTGTTGCGAAGGCTGAAAAATACATAATATCTAATCATGTTCGGCAGGTGGGAAATTTCCTTATTCTTTGCGATGATGGGGTTTTTATATCAAATGATATAATGTCCGACTTTTTTTGGGTGGAAGATGAATAATAGATCTAATATTTGATCGTTAATAGCTTATAAATACCAAAGAAATTTTACAGGAATGAAATACATATTTACTTATTTATTATTCTTTTTGATTGTAGCTACCTCAAATGTATTTGCACAAAACGATACTGTAAAAGAATTAAACCCAGATCATTTTAATCGGATTGTGCAGTTAAATCCTGATGTTGTATTAATTGATATCAGATCAAAAAAGGAGTTCAAAAAAGCTCATATAGCAAATGCTCATTTAGCTCCAAGTTCCAAAGAGTTATATCATTTAATTGATTCTCTTGGTACATCAAAAGTGTACTTACTTTATTGCAAGTATGGTGAGCGAAGCATCGATGCGGGTAAAATGATTTACGAAAAATATAAAATAAAGGTATGCTCGCTGCAAGGAGGTTTGGATGCTTGGTTTGAAAGCGGATTAGGACTATAAAAAATGTAATCTGGATAAACCAAAGTCTTTTCTGAGCATATAAAAGTGACTCTTTGTCAGAAAAAGTGAACTCTCAATGCCTCCAAGTGCTTTCTCGATAGCTTAAAGTGAATTCTCAATGCGTAAAAGTGCATTCTTAATACCTAAAAGTAAAAGACAGAGACACTGTTCATAACTCTGTGTCAGCGTTATTATTAAAGATTATATCTTCACAATATGGCAAAAGAGTTTAACTACGAAATATTTAAGA
>JADGFH010000556.1 GCA_016743925.1 Labilibaculum sp. | reverse complement strand
GGGCAATTGTTTTTTTTGTTCCTTTAATGATAGTGGTAAGTTATTTCTTTTTTATTCGTTTCAGCAAATTGAAATATTTTTCTGGAGTAGGTAAGAAGATAGCTATAGTTGGTTCTCTTAGCTGTCTTGTTTTGGTTTTAGTCGTTAAAACAAACAAAAGTTTAAATCCTGAAAACTCCCTCTGGGGAAGTTTCAACATTGAATACCTTTCTGATTATGTGACATATTATACAGGTTCAGGAGATAAAGATGTATCTGAAATGAGAAGAAAAGATGGTTTTGTATATTTTCTAAATTATGCAATTTCAGGAGATGTTATTCATATTGCTTTTGGAGATGGTGCTGGCAAACTTATTCAAAGTAAGCACAACAATCGGTCTGGTCTAATGATAGATGAATATGGTATACGTTACGGAGGAAGAATGGGTATTATATGGCTATTGATGCAAGTTGGAGTATTGGGATCATTAGTTTACTTACTTCTATTTGCATACATGTTTTTTTATGTAACAAATAATTATAAAGATAGTCCAGTATATCTTGCTTTTCTAGCCTTAACGGTTGTCTTTTTTCTGGATACATTCACCTATTCTTATGTTTTTCTTCGCTTTGAATACTTAAAGGGATTGTATTTTGTTTTATTTGGTTTGATCTTTCTTGATCAGAAGTTTAAGACGCTCTTTTTTAGCGATTTGGCAAAAATATAAAACCTGCCATATTTTATAATCGTCAGTCTGATAATATGAAAGTGTTGATTGTATGTAGTGGAAATAATGGATCAATTTCTCCTTTCGTAAAGGAGCAAGTGGAAGAACTACGTAAATTAAATGTGATAATTGAATATTATTTAATTGAAGGAAAAGGTATTTGGGGATATGTTAGGAACCTACCTTGGCTGAAGAATAAGATTAAAGCTGGTGGTTATCAGTTGGTTAGCGCTCATTATGGTTTGAGTGGTCTTTTGGCTTGTTTGCAGAGAATAGTACCAGTTGTTATTACTTTGCATGGTTCAGACGTTAACACTCCATTTGTTCGTCCATTTTCTTATTTGGCACATAAACTTGCAAAACAAAGTATTTTTGTGTCGAAATACATGGCATTTGAACTTGGTGTGAAGCAAGCTAACGTGATTCCTTGTGGAGTTGATTTTAGTGTGTTTTATCCTATGATTCAGGAAGCAGCAAAAAAGGCAATGAACCTTTCTCCCGAGAAGAAATATATTCTTTTTTCCTCTTCATTTGATAGGAAGGTTAAGAACTATACGTTGGCTAAAAAGGCTTTAAATACTATGCAAGATTTGGATGTTGAGTTAATCGAAATGAAAAATTATTCGAGAAAGGAAATCGCTTATTTGATGAATTCTGTTGAGTTGGCCCTTTTAACTTCCTATTCCGAAGGATCTCCTCAATTTATAAAGGAAGCTATGGCTTGCAATTGCCCAATTGTTTCAACAAATGTTGGAGATGTGCGTGATATAATTGAAGATACAGATGGTTGTTATCTCACTTCATATAACATCTTTGATGTTGCGGAAAAAATTAAGTCTGCTCTTGCTTTTAAAGGACGTACTACCGGAAGGAAAAATGTAGAATCTTATCGTTCCGATTTGATAGCAGAAGAAGTCTTAACTGTCTATAAATTAGCTATCGATAATACTTAGAAGAGTAGAAAGATTTTTTTTAAAAACTTGCAATAAAAACTCCTGATTTTTTAATAATATGAATAAATGAGAATTATTTTAGATATAGGCCATCCCGGACAAGTCCATTTGTTCAGACCATTTGCTAAAATCATGAAGAGTAATGGCCATAAAATTGTTTTTACTTGTCGTGAGAAAGAATTTGAAAAAGAATTACTCAAAGCAGCAGATCTAGATTATTATTGTTTGGGAAAGCATTATAAATCTCTAATTGGTAAAATTTGGGGTTTATTTCGATTTAATCTTCATTTGTTAATTATTGCCAATCAGGTAAAACCAGATCTTTTTCTAAGTGCTGGATCAATATATGCATCGCATGTAGCCTGGTTGATGAGAAAACCACACATTTCGATGGAAGATACTGGAAATATGGAGCAGGTAAGACTTTATTTGCCCTTTACTTCAGTTGTTCTTACTCCAGAAGTATTGTCAAAGAATTTGGGTAATAAACAACTCAGGTATTCTGGCTATCATGAACTTGCATATTTGCATCCAAATCATTTTACTCCAGATGATAATATTCATGAAATATTATCGATTGCAAAGAGTGAAAAATTTTATTTGCTACGATTTGTAGCTTGGAACGCAACTCATGATAAAGGGCAATGTGGACTTAGTGATCAAGATAAAATTGATATTGTAGAGCTGTTATTATTACACGGTAAGGTTTTTATTTCGGCGGAAGGAACATTACCTGAATATTTAAAAAAATATCGAATATCAATAGCTCCGGATAAACTTCATGATGTTATAAGAGTGGCCCAAATAGTAGTTAGTGAAGGAGCTACGATAGCTTCAGAAGCGGGTATTTTAGGTACACCTTCTATTTACGTGAATTCTATGGAAGCTTGTAATAATTACGATCAGGAAAAGTATGGAACGTTAAGTAATTTTAAGAATGGAGTAGGAGTTGTTGATAGAATTATCACATTACTGGATAAAAATGAAAAGCGAAGTACACTTCAGAATAAAATAATAGAAGATAAAATTGATGTAACCGCTTTTCTTGTTTGGTTTGTTGAAAACTACCCAAAAAGTGAAGTGATTTTTAGAAATAATCCCGAGTATCAATTCAAATTTCAATAACCATGGTTTCAATAAACCTTTATAAAGAAACTTATTCTTTAGTTAATTCAGATGCAGCACTTGATAGAGATAAATGGGCAAATTTTGTTTTAAATCATCCTGATGGAAATGTATTTCAAACGCCAGAAATGTATGATGTATTTGAGCAATCGAATAGTTTTACGCCAATTCTTGTAGCTGTCGTTTCCGAATATGATATAAAAGGAATTTTGCTAGCTGTAATTCAAAGAGAAAAAAAGGGTATTGGGAGTAAATTTTCTCAACGAGCAATTATTCGTGGTGGTCCCTTAATCGATGGAACAAATGAGAAGGTTATGGAGTTGATTTTAAAGGAATTTAATGAGAAGGTAAAAAAGTCGGCAATTTATACGCAGATAAGAAATTGGACTGACACCTCTGCATATAAATCAATATTTAGAAAACATGGATTCAAATTTATCGATCATTTAAACTTGTTAGTAGATCTTAGTCAGCCAGAGGATGTACTTTGGAAGGAAATAAATCATGGCAAAAGACGCAGTATTAGAAAGGCGTATCGTGAAGGTGTTAAAGTGGAGTTGGAACACTCGAGTGTAAAATTAAACGATAGTTATGCTATTCTAAAAGAAGTTTATCAGAGGATTAAACTGCCATTTCCTGAAATGGATTTTTTTGTGAAATGGCAAAACCATTTCTGTAATGAGACGCAATTCCTGATATTCACAGCCAAATGGGAAGAAGAGGTACTCGCATTTCGATATATTTTGGCCTATAAAAATGTGTTGTATATATCATATGCTGGCGGGATAAGAAAATACACCAAAAAATTTGCCAATGATTTAATTAATTGGGAAATTTTTTTGTGGGGGAAATCAAATGGGTTCATAATCTTTGATTTTGCAGGTGCAGGGAGTCCACATGCTCCATACGGTGTAAGGGTAAATAAAATGAGATTCGGCGGCAAAACCTGCAATTTGGGACGTTATGAGAAAATTCATAAACCGCGACTGTATTCGTTTGCGAAACTTGCTTTTTCTATATGGAAGAATGTTAAGCGAAAATAATTCGATAAAACACTAAAATTATTCACTTATAACATATTTGTTCGAAAGTCACATTTTAATTATAGGACAAATACAAATAACTAAGAAAACTTGCAATTCGATTTTACCTATAATACATATAAGAAGCTACTCCATGAATTTAGAGTGAATAATTATTCTTTTCAAAACTTTTCAGAATATATAAAATCTCCTAAAGAAAGGGTTGTAATACTAAGACATGATGTGGATCGTCTTCCTGAAAATTCATTAAGATTTGCTCTACTTCAAAACCAATTAGGAATTAGTGGAACCTACTATTTTCGTTCCGTAAAGGAGAGTTGGAATGTTGAAATAATAAAAGAAATTTCGAATTTAGGACATGAGATTGGCTATCATTATGAAAATTTGACATGTGTTTCTAAAAAAGCTCTAAAAAATGGAAATAACTTCACTTTAAGCCATCTACTGCAATTAGGATTATTAGATTTTGAAAAGCATTTGAAAAAATTACGCCAATTAGTTACTGTGGAGACTATTTGTATGCATGGCAGTCCAATGTCCAGATATGATAGTAAAGATTTGTGGACAATACAAAATTATGCAGATTTTGACATAATTGGAGAACCCTATTTTGACGTTGATTTTGCTAAGGTATTTTACTTGACAGATACAGGTCGACGCTGGGATGGATTTAATGTGAGTGTTCGGGACAAGATTAATG
>JADGFH010000555.1 GCA_016743925.1 Labilibaculum sp. | reverse complement strand
GTTTTATATAGTCTTAAGATATCAATACCAAAATTTTTAATAAACCTCAAAATATAAGATTTATGGCTCAGGAAGATGTTTTCAAAAAACTGGTAGCTCATTGTAAAGAATACGGATTCGTGTTTCAATCATCAGAAATCTATGATGGTTTAAGTGCAGTTTACGATTACGCGCAGTTGGGAGTTGAATTGAAAAACAACATTAAAAAATACTGGTGGGATTCAATGGTTAAACTACACGAAAATGTAGTGGGTATCGATTCTGCAATTTTTATGCACCCTACCATTTGGAAAGCTTCGGGCCACGTTGATGCTTTTAACGATCCATTGATCGATAATAAAGATTCTAAGAAACGTTACAGAGCTGATGTTTTGATTGAGGATTTGATGGCGAAGTACGAAGGAAAAATGGACAAGGAAGTTGCCAAAGCGAAGAAGAAGTTTGGCGAGAGTTTCGACGAAGCTCAATTCCGCGAAACCAATCCTCGTGTATTGGCTAACAAAGAAAAGATGGATGCTGTGCATACTCGTTTCGTAGCCGCTTTAGATAAAAACGATTTGGACGAATTAAAGCAGATCATTATTGACAATGAAATTGCTTGTCCTATTTCAGGATCTAAAAACTGGACAGATGTACGTCAGTTCAACTTGATGTTCTCTACAGATATGGGTTCTACTGCCGATGGTAGTAGTAAGATCTTTCTTCGCCCAGAAACTGCACAAGGTATTTTCGTAAACTACCTTAATGTTCAGAAAACGGGTCGTATGAAAATTCCTTTCGGAATTGCACAGATTGGTAAGGCATTTCGTAACGAAATTGTTGCTCGTCAGTTTATTTTCCGTATGCGTGAATTTGAACAAATGGAGCTTCAGTTCTTTGTTCGTCCTGGTGATGAAATGAAATGGTTCGATAAGTGGAAAGAAACTAGAATGAGCTGGCACAAATCTCTTGGATTTGGCGAAGACAAATACCGTTTCCACGATCACGATAAATTGGCTCATTATGCTAATGCAGCTACCGATGTTGAATTTAAATTCCCATTCGGATTTAAAGAAGTAGAGGGTATTCACTCTCGTACCGATTTTGATTTGAAACAACATCAGGAATTCTCAGGAAAAAAAATTCAATATTTCGATCCTGAATTGAATAAGAGCTATACACCATATGTAGTTGAGACTTCAATTGGAGTTGACCGTATGTTCCTACAAATTATGTCGGAAGCATATCAGGAAGAAAAAATTGAAAAAGAAGATGGTAAGGTTGATGAACGTGTAGTTCTTCGTTTGCCTCTTGCTTTGGCTCCAGTTAAGCTTTGTGTAATGCCATTGACAAAGAAAGATGGTCTTCCTGATAAAGCTCGCGAAATCATCAGCGACTTGAAATTCGATTTCAACTGCCAGTACGACGAGAAAGATTCAATTGGTAAGCGTTACCGTCGTCAGGATGCTATTGGTACTCCTTTCTGTGTAACCGTTGATCACCAATCTTTAGAAGACAACACCGTTACCATTCGTCACCGTGATACAATGGCACAAGAACGTGTAGAGATTTCTAAATTGCACGATATCATTGAAAATGAAGTAAGCATGAAAAAATTATTCAAGCAATTGAAATAATCTTTTCTTACAGATATAGTAATGGCCATTCTCATTGAGGATGGCCATTTTTTTTCAACAAATTAATTTCCCTTTCGATACTCAATCTATAGAGAACTCCAATGTCGAGAGCATTTTACCAACCGAATTTCCCCTATCAAATCCATCGAGTACTCTTTGCCAATAGAATTTTCAACATTACACTTGTCGAGGGCACTTTGCCATATGGATTTCACCAACTTTACCCGTCGAGAGCATTTTGCCAATGGAATTTCCCGTATCATTTCCATCGAGGGCTTTTTGCCAAGTAAAATTTTCCAACTCGACTTATCGAGAGTATTTTGCCAACGGATATATCTCCTCCTCATTTATTGGAAAGAACTTCAAGTTTAATACGGAATACATCCTTAACCCATCTTTTAATGAAACAATTCCTCTTAGAACATACACTAATTCATTGTATATTTAAACGTAGCAATAATAACCCGAAATTATGCCTAAACTCAAATTTGCCGCCATACAAATTAACAATATCCATGCTGTATCCATTACAGATAGAAATACCAACCTAAAGCATGCTCGAACATTAATTAATGAGCTCGATTCTGTTGATTTAATAGTACTCCCGGAGCTATTTACATGTGGATATTCTCGGGAAACATTCGAGAACTTAAAGGGGTTGGCCGAAAATGAGCAAGGAAAAAGTTTTGAAGTCTTTTCAAAAATAGCAATGGAGCGAAATTGCCATATTTGCTATGGATTTCCAGAAAAAAAGAATGGCAAATATTACATTTCTCAAGCGGTAATTAATCCAAATGGTGAAATCGAGGTAATTTACTCCAAACAACACATGGCTCAGTTTGGAAACTCTATGGAAAAGGAATTCTTCGAGCGTGGCGATGAAACAATCAGCTTTGAGATAAAAGGCTTCAAAATCGGGATTATGATCTGTTACGACATGCGATTTCCTGAATTATCGCGAAAAATGGCATTGGAACACCAAATTGATTTCTTACTTCACCCTGTTGCCTTCTCAAAAGACAACAGCTTTCCTAGCTGGCCACATTTTGTCATTACCAGAGCTCTTGAAAATCAAATTTATCTTCTTAGCCTAAATCGCGCTGGAGATGAATATGGCAATTCTATTTTCTGTCCTCCTTGGATTGATTACAACGCCGCTCCTACTACTTTAAAGAGCAAAGAAGATGTAATTATTGGAGATATAGACACTGAACTAATCCGTAAAGTGCGTGAAGAATATCGTTTTAGAGAAGACAGGAAGAATAGTTATTAATTAATAATGGTGAATTATTAATGATTTATTTCACGATGCACCCTTTCGTCTTCCAAATTTATTCTTTCGTTTACTGCTGTTTCACCCCTTCGCCTTCGGCACTTCCCCTATGAGGGGAAGAAGCTATTCGAACAGAGTTCTCCCCTTTTCAGGGGAGATCCCGATAGGGAGAGGGGTGTTCATATCTAATAATATAGATCATATTTTATCAGAAACCTACCCAAATTTAATCCATAAAGTGCAGGGAATAATATGGTGTTAGCGTAATAGTTTTCGTAACTTATTAGCCATCAACGCTCATACTAACCGCTCCATTATGAAATCAATTCTTCTTCTTTTTCTCATCCTATTTGGATCATCGCAGAATCCAGTTTTAAATAAAAACATACCTCAAGAAAAGAAAAACGATACCCGCGCATTATTTGAAGAGTTTTGTGCCGGATGTCATCACAGCAATCGCTCTTCTTTTATCGATCGAGATTGGCAATTTGGGAATAGTCTTGAGGATATATTTAGAAGCATAAAATTCGGACAAGATGAACTAGGAATGCCAGCTTTTCAAAAAGGATTTACGGATAAAGAATTGTATACATTAGCCAATTATGTTATTGAATTATCGGAGGATGAAAAGTTGAAAGATCAAGGTGGTTCCTCTTATTCAAAAATTCACGCATCTGAAGTCCAAAAATTTAGAGTTGATACAATAGTCAGCGGTTTGGAATCTCCCTGGGGATTAGAATTTTTACCTAATGGAGACCTGTTAATCACAGAACGTTCAGGATCATTGTATCGCTTTTCAAGAGGAAAAATATCGCCACCAATAAAAGGCTTACCTCCAATAAAAGCTGGCGGTCAAGGAGGATTACTAGACATTGAATTGCATCCAAAATACAAAGAGAACGGATGGATCTACTTTTCCTATTCAGCCTATTCAAATAAAAATAATGGTAGCAATACTGCGATAATGCGAGCGAAATTAACTGGAAATACATTAACAAATCAAGAGGTAATTTTTAAAGCAGAACCAAATTTAAAAACAAGTCATCATTTTGGTAGCCGATTAGAGTTTGATAAGGAAGCTTACCTGTTTTTTTCAGTAGGTGATAGAGGAAACATGAACAATGCTCAGAATTTATCCAATCACTGTGGGAAAATTCATAGAATTATGGATGATGGTAGCATTCCGGTCAATAATCCTTTTGTTAATGATGAAGAAGCAATGCCATCAATTTATTCTTATGGCCATCGAAATCCACAGGGCTTGGTATTGCATCCCAAAACCAATCAAATTTGGTCACATGAGCACGGTCCAAAAGGTGGCGATGAAATAAATATTATTCGAAAAGGTGCAAATTATGGCTGGCCAGAAATCACTTATGGTGTTAATTACAATGGAACCATTATTACACCTTACAACAGTAAAATAGGAATGGAGCAACCAGTAATTCACTGGACTCCTTCAATTGCCCCATGTGGAATGACTTTCGTAAAAAGTAATCGCTACCCAACATGGAAGAATAATATTCTAAGTGGCTCGCTTCGCTTTTCTCATCTTAATCGTAGTGTTGTAGAAGGAGAAAAAATAATTCACCAGGAGCAATTGCTTGAAAATATAGGGCGCGTAAGAAATGTAGAAATTAGTCCTGATGGCTATATTTATG
>JADGFH010000005.1 GCA_016743925.1 Labilibaculum sp. | reverse complement strand
TAAAGCTTATCTTAAGAGCTTTTAGAAGTTGAGTTTGAGTAATTATTATAGTTATTAACAGGTAAATAGCCAGTGACACAAAGTTTTGAACATACCCGGCTGAGACACTCCGTTCGGTGTGGATACCCTTCCGTTGGTGAACGGAACAAACAAAAAGACGAACGGAATAAGTTAAAAGGCAAGCTGGCAAGGAAAAAAGGCAAACGGAACATTCACCTTAATATACGGAAAATCATTTTTATTGAACGGAAGAAATAAGATAGTGAACTAAATAGCAAACAAGCTAACAAAAGTAGAACTATTAAATAAAACAGTAGAATATTTTGAATTAGATGAATAAAAACCCGATACGATATTGTTTCGGGTTCAAATTTCTTATTCTTTTATTTCTACCAATCTCCACCAGACTTTATAAACTGAGAACGAGCCTGAATATTAAATTCATGGATATCTCCTTGGAATGGATTAATACCCTCTTCATAAGTAAAGGCAACAACCTTTACGTAATAACTATCTCCTAAAGCAAGACCAAACTCTCCAATTGAAGTTTCTGTTAGTGTTATGGATTGCATTTGAGCACTTGAAGCTGGTTGCCAATTTGATGTAAATAAAGGGTTATTTTCATCTCCCTCTGCATTTAAAACCTGAACGTAATAATACGCATCGTCTTCAACCAAACGCTCCCATTCAACTTGCAAAGACAACAATCCAGAACCTGTGTTATGATCTGTATCTATTTCTTGATGATCTAAGGTTGAAATTTCTTTGTTATAAATGATCTCTTCCAACTTGTATTCGTCTCCCGAATCCATTTTCAGAACAAACTTCACCAATTTTTCCCCAGGGAATTCATTCAAATATTTTGTAGCATCAAATTCATTTATTCTCCAAACCGATTTATTTTCTGAATTAATGGTTTTAACCAGATCAAATTCATCCTCGGATGAAACCAAAGCTTTTACACTATTTATATTTTCACCCCTAACTGCAAATTCATATCGATACTCTTCTACAAATTCATATTTATATTCCCCAACAGAACCATCTGGCTTCAAATAAACATTCTTAACTAAAAAAGCATCCGCAGACACATCTTCCAACTCTTCTATTTTAGTGTGAAATGTTCTAATACCGCTAGTGCTTTTTAAATTAATACGATCTCTTGTAGATGATTTATCGATTTTCCATTCTTGAACAGCAGTTAATGTCTCATCATTTATTACTAAAATATTATCAGAACTTAAACTCCAGGTTCCAACCTCGGTATCTCTTCTGCCACTAAATTCCTGTTTATATAAATCACCCCCAGCATTAAATCGATATACAATTACAACATCATTTTTTGAATAACTATTGTCAATAAAAGTACTCGCATACCAATATTTATTTGTCAAATCCGAAGATTTAAATTCAAATTCTTCCTCACCTCCTCCTCCACTGCTACTTCCACACGAAATGAAAAATAAAGAACCAAGCAAGAAAAATACAAAAGGTAATTTTTTAAATAATGAATTATTCATCAGTTTACTGTCTTAAGTTTAAATACTAATCCTATCTAAATAGGACGTTATTTTATGGATTAAATATTATTCTGTTTAACAAACACGAAAAAAGGGAAACTATTGTACAAAAGCAAAATAATTACAACAATACTCGTTCAAAATTATTTTCAGGGATTAATTCTTCGCCTTGATATCGTAAAAATAATTGTGCTGTTGCTAAAATATCTTTTTCGCAATAAATCGCAATACGCTCCAAATCATTATCCTCCCAATACACCTTTCCAACCATCGATCCATCTATATCATCCTTTGGTGTTGGAACATTAAATACTTCACATAGCAAAGCCAATGAGGTATAATGCTTGTAATCGCCAAATTTCCACAATTCCATAGTGTCCAAAAATTGCACTTCCCAAGGTTTTTTACCTGCAATATCTAATACATTTGGAAGCGCAACACCATTAATCAGCATCCTTCTTGCGATATAAGGAAAATCAAACTCCTTACCATTATGAGCGCATAGGTTACGATTTGCTTTACTACTAAAGCGATCGAGCATAAGCCCAAATTCTTCAAGTAATTGCTTTTCATCATCTCCATAATACGATTTGGCAACAAACTTTTTAACACCATTTTTTTTAGTTACCAAGCCGGTTGAAATACAAACTATTTTTCCAAACTCAGCATAAATGCCAGCTCGCCCATAAACATCAGAAGGACTCTCGTCATCGTTTCGAAAATAATTTGATTTCTTTTCCCACAATTCCTGAAGCTTAGGAGACATTTCATCGAATGTGGCATTTCCTGATACCGTTTCAATATCTACAAATAGTAAATTTTCAACTTTTACATTATTCAACATACTTCAAAGTTTATCATAAACAGATTGAAAAGGTATAAAAAAATGGAGACAGTATCAAGGTCTCCAAATTATATTTTCAGTGAATAATTTTACGGTGTTCACAAACTAGCAACTAGGTTTTTCTGAATAAAATGTGTCAATATATCAATTGCAACAATATTATTACCTCCCTGAGGAACAATTATATCTGCATAACGCTTACTTGGCTCAATAAATTGAAGGTGCATTGGCTTTACCGTTTTCTCGTAACGATCTAAAACTTTTTCTACAGATCTTCCACGCTCAACAATATCTCTTTTGATTACTCGATTCAAACGATCATCAGCATCACAATCTACAAAAACCATTAAATCCATTAAGTCACGCAATACCGGATCTGTTAAAATCAACAAACCTTCTACAATTATAACTCCCTTTGGTTCTACTCGAATGGTTTCATCGGAACGCAAGCAAGTAAGGTACGAGTATATTGGTTGTTCTATCGCCTCTTCATTTTTTAACTTTCGTACATGCTCAATCAACAATTCAAATTCTATTGATCTTGGATGGTCAAAATTTATTTCTTGACGCTCTTCCAATGTCATCTCCTTGTTATCCCTATAATATGAATCTTGTGGTAAGACTGCCACATCTCCTTGATTTAATCTTTCAATGATTTTTCTAACCACTGTTGTTTTGCCCGAGCCTGTTCCTCCTGCAATTCCAATAATCAACATGTTGTATGATATTTAGATGTTTGATTCAAAAATGCTAATTTTGCATTAACTTCGGCTGGAAAGTTACTAATTATTTAAAAAAGATTGAAAATGATCAAGCACATTGCAATGTTTAAGTTTAAAGCTTTCGATTCAGCTGAAGAAAAAAAGAATTACTTTTGCAGATTAGAAAAAGCATTTGATGGCCTGGATAAAAGTATTCCAGAAATCAAATTTTTACAGATTGGTTTCGACCAACTACATTCTGAAGCTTCTTTTGATTTTGTGGTAAATGTTGATATTGAGAACATGGAAGCTTTGCCTTTGTACGCAAATCATCCAGAACACATTAAAGCAGCGGCAGTAGTAAAAGAAATGGCAGCCGAGCGAAAAGTAATTGATTACGAATTTTAAGATTATCCAAAAGCCAATATAGCAATCAAATTAATTGTACAAAAATGAGTTTGTATCCATTAAAATTTAAAACCATTCTTAAAGATAAAATCTGGGGTGGCGACAAGTTAAAAACTGTTTTGAATAAAGATTTTTCTCCACTACCTAATGCTGGTGAAAGTTGGGAGATTTCAGGCGTTGAAGGAGATATTTCGGTAGTAAGTAATGGTTTTTTAGCTGGAAATAATCTGGAAGAACTTATTGAAATCTACATGGGAGATTTAGTTGGTGATAAAGTTTATGAGAATTTTGGGGTTGAATTTCCACTACTTATTAAATTTATTGACGCCAACGATGTGCTTTCAATTCAGGTACATCCAGATGACGAAATGTCTAAAGAAAGACACAACGCATATGGTAAAACCGAAATGTGGTATGTAATTGAAGCAGACAAAGGTTCTGAATTGATTGTTGGTTTTAATCAAGAAATCCAAAAAGAACAATATTTAGCAAAACTTAAAGAAGGTAAGTTAGAAGATATTTTGAACAGCACACCTGTTAAAGAAGGTAGTTGTTTCTTTATTCCTGCTGGTCGTGTTCATGCAATTGGAAAAGGAATTCTATTGGCGGAAATTCAACAAACATCAGATGTTACTTATCGAATGTACGATTTTAACAGAACCGACGATGCAGGAAACCCAAGAGAACTTCATACAGAACTTGCAGTTGATGCAATTGACTATAGTTTCGAGAAGAAATATGAAACGACCTATAAGACAGAACTAAACGAAACAAAAGAATTGGTTCGTTGTCAGTATTTTACAACCAATATTCTTGAGTTTGATAAAACAATTGATAAGGATTATTACAATCTTGATTCTTTTGTAATATACATGTGTTTAGAAGGTGATTTAGATCTAGTGTATGGAGAAGAGACTTTATCTGTAGCCAAAGGGGAAAGTATTTTAATTCCTGCAACCATCAAAAACATAAAACTTAGTCCGAAATCAAAAACGAAAATCCTAGAGGTTTTCATCAAGTAAAACCGGATAAAATACTCATTCATCCTCTTTTCATTTATTTGAAAAGAGGATTTTTTTATTCCTCATGCAAATTGCCTTATCTGTCAATAAAGTTGAGGCATATTTCGGAAAAGATAAGAATCTGTCTAACTTTGCAGCGTAAATAAAAATACACCATGAATATTAACAGTGCACAATTTGTGATGTCCAACTCGGATATAAAAAAATGTCCTACCGATAAAAAGGCTGAATACGCCTTTATTGGTCGTTCTAATGTTGGAAAATCATCTCTGATTAATATGCTGACCAACAATAAAAGTTTAGCTAAAATTTCAGTTAAACCAGGAAAAACTCAGTTGGTCAATCATTTCATCATCAACAAAGAATGGTATCTGGTTGATTTACCTGGATATGGTTTTGCAAAAGTTGCTAAGAACACCAAACAACGATTTTCCAAATTAATTTTCAGCTACATTGAAAGTCGAACAACACTTATTAATGTATTTGTATTAATTGATTGTAGACACGAACCCCAAAACAAAGATGTTGACTTTATGGAATGGTTGGGTGTTAACGGAATCCCTTTTTCAATCATATTTACAAAGGCAGATAAACTTAGTAAACAAAAATTAAAAGACAATGTAGCAATCTACGAAAAGGAACTACTAACGTCATGGGAAGAAATGCCTCCATATTTTGTTAGTTCTGCATCAACAGGTTTAGGGAAAGAAGAAATATTAAATTACATAGAAGAAACCAACAATAAAATTTCTTTGTAATCACAACAGCATATTAAAGGGAGATCTCGTAAAGACATCTTCTTTTTTATTTTAAATAGATTTAGGTTTATCCTTTATAAATAGAATAAATAATTGCCAGAGGCAGAATTTAACTCCTGTTTTTGAAGCAATATTTCATAAATTTGCAAAGTACAATAGTTATCTGATTTATAAACAAATAATATTTTAATGAAAGCCCCAATTAAAATTTTTACTGGCTCGAATACCGAACATTTAGCAGGTAAAATTGCTGAAGTTGCAGGATTAGAGTTAGGAAAATCAAGTATTGTAAGATTTAGTGATGGTGAATTTGAAACTTGTTACGAAGAAACAGTAAGAGGTTGTCATGTATTCATTGTACAATCAACTGATCCACCATCTGATAATTTGATGGAGCTATTATTAATGATTGATGCTGCCAAAAGAGCTTCAGCATATAAAGTTTGTGCTGTAATCCCTTATTTTGGTTTTGCTCGTCAGGATCGTAAAGATCGTCCAAGAGTTGCTATTGGAGCCAAATTGGTAGCGAACTTATTAATGGCTGCAGGAGTTGATCGTGTGATGACGATGGATCTTCATGCCGATCAAATTCAAGGATTCTTTGATATTCCTGTTGATCATTTATATGCATCATCAGTACTTCTTCCACACATTGAGAAATTAAAATTGGATAACTTGGTAGTTGCTTCCCCTGATATGGGCGGTAGTAAAAGAGCCAATGCTTATGCAAAATATTTAAATGCAGGTTTAGCAATTTGCCACAAATCTCGTGAAAAAGCGAATGTTGTTGGCGAAATGACTGCAATTGGAGATGTTGAAGGCAGACATGTTGTAATTGTTGATGACATGATTGATACAGCAGGTACGATTACCAAAGCGGCTGATATGTTGAAAGAGAAAGGTGCGAAAAGTGTTCGTGCAATTGCTTCTCATGCTGTCTTATCAGGACCTGCTTACGAACGAATCGAAGCATCTGCTCTGGAAGAAGTTATTTTCACAAATTCTATTCCATTAAAGAAAGAATCAACTAAGATTAAAGAATTGTCTATTGCTGATATTTTCGCAAAAACAATTCTTAATGTTTATAATTGTGAATCAATCAGTTCCAATTTCATATTATAATTTATATCTTTGCGCAGATTTTGGTAAAACAATATTTATAAACGTGTGATGGGAAATGAACAGAGCCTTTTGTTTACCAGGTGATGAAGTTTATTTTGAGTAACACATAATATCATGAAAATGAAAACTTTAGAATTAAAAGGTTCATTAAGAACTGACCTAGGAAAAAAAGCAACTAAAGCTCTTCGTAGAGCAGAATTAGTACCATGTGAATTATATGGTGGTGGAGAAAACGTTCACTTTGCAATTGAAGAGAAGCACTTGAACAAGTTACTTTTCACTCCTGAGGTTTACATTATCAAATTTGATATCGAAGGAAAAGTATTTACTTCAGTAATGAGAGATGCTCAATTCCACGCAACTACTGACAAGCCTTTACACGTTGACTTCTACCAAGTTTTTGAAGACAAAGCGTTTGAAGTTGAATTGCCAATTAGAATCGAAGGTTTTGCAAAAGGTATTCAGTCTGGTGGTAAATTAGCTATCATCACCAGAAAACTAAAAGTTAAAGCCCTAATGGCTGACCTTCCAGAAAACTTACTTGTTGAAGTTAGCGATCTTGGTCTTGGTAAGAGTATCCAAATTGGACAACTTTCTTACGAAAACTTAGAATTATTAAATTCTAAGCACGCTGTTGTTGTTCAAGTTAAGCTTACTAGAGCTGCTCGTGCTGCTGCAAATAGTGGTGACGCTGTTGAAGGAGATGAAACTGAAGCTGTTGCTGCAGAGTAATTTTTTGCTGCAATTAAAATATAACCTCCCACTTTTTAAAGAGTGGGAGGTTTTTTAATATCCTTCGTTTCTAAAAAATGGAGGAAGTATTGATATAAAAGAATTCATGGAAAATGCGATGAATATTTTAACTTTGATATCGATATGATTCAATTTTTCAAAAACATATTTGGGTGGAATAAAATCCGAACAAATGAAAAGAGTACTGAAATGAAATATCTAATTGTCGGATTAGGCAATATTGGTGCTGAGTATGCAAACACGAGACACAACATTGGATTTCGTATTTTGGATGCCCTTGCCGAAACAGCAAAAATTGAGTTTAAAGAAGCTAGATATGGTGCTGTATCGGAATATAAATTTAAAGGAAGAACTTTTGTACTTGTAAAACCAAACACTTACATGAACCTAAGTGGAAAATCGGTTAATTATTGGTTACAGAAAGAAAAAATACCAGTAGAAAACATGATGGTTTTAGTAGATGATCTTGCTTTACCATTTGAAACCCTTCGCTTACGCCCAAAGGGTAGCGATGCCGGACATAATGGGTTAAAACATATTAACGAAATTTTAGGACATCAAAACTACAATCGCTTGCGTTTTGGTATTGGTGCCAATTTCAGTAAGGGGAAACAAGTCGATTATGTATTGGGCGAATGGAGTGAGGAAGAAAAAGAAAAGCTTCCAGAATTATACAAGATTTGCATTAACATGATCAAAGGAATGAGTACTATTGGTATTCAAAGAACAATGACTGCCTACAACACAAAAAAGCAGTAAATAACATTTACTAGAGCAGATAATAATCAATCCAAATATGAAGCCATGGATGATAAAGTTAGAGTAGACAAATGGCTATGGGCTGTACGGATCTTTAAAACAAGAAGTATGGCTGCCGAAGCATGTAAAAAGGGAAAAGTAACCATTAAAGGGATTACGATTAAACCTTCGCGTGAAATAAAAATAGACGATCAGATTGAGATCAGAGTTCCTCCAATTACTCGTAGCTATTTGGTAACGGCCATATCGGGCAAACGAATGGGAGCTAAACTAGCAGTCGATTTTGTAAAAGATGTTACGGCTCAAGATCAACTCGACCTTTTAGTGGCAACTAAAACCTATGGATTTGAAGCTCGTCAAAGGGGAACTGGTCGCCCTACCAAACAAGACCGAAGATTAATTGATAAGTTGAAAGAGTAAAAATCTTCAATACTACGTTTAATTACAGATAATTTCGAAACATGATTATTGCACAGGAAAAAAAGAAAACCAATTTAGCTGAATACATCCTTTACATGTGGCAAGTTGAGGATATCATTAGAGCTTATCAGTTTGACATTACTAAAATTGAAGAAAATATCATCAAACAATTTCAGCAACCCGAAGAAATTCATGCTGAGATTAAAGCTTGGTACGAGAATCTGATGGAGATGATGAGAATTGAAAAAGTTGAAGAAAGAGGTCATCTTCAAATCTTGAAAAACAACATTAACGAACTTTACGACTATCATGTTTTTCTGCTTACAAAAGGAAAAGATTCGGCCTATAATAGTCACTACCAACAAGCACTTGGAAACATTGCCGAATTTCGTAAAAAATCGAATGCTTCTCAAGAAAATAACGATGTTGAAGTTTGCTTAACTGCATTGTACGGAATTTTAATGCTTAAACTGCAAAAGAAGGAAATTTCGAAAGATACCATTGCCGCAGTTACAACTTTTAGCCAGATGATTTCTGAACTAACGGCTAAGTACAAAGCATTCGAAGAAGAAAAAGAATAGTTACGCATACATCTTAAAAAAATATGAGTCTTAACGGTAAATATAGTAATTGGATACTACTTCTTTTGGTTTCATTTATTTGGGGAAGTCCATATATTTTAAGAGAAATAGCATTGGAAAGTTTCAGCCACAATCAAGTGGCAGCTTTCCAAGTTTTTTTATCCTTCTTATTTTTCCTTCCGCTTATCTTTAAAAACCTCAAAAAATTATCGAAGGAAAATTGGCTGCCATTATTACTAACTGGAGTAACAGGTAACATAGGTCCTTCCTATTTTTTTGCCAAAGCACAAACTCAAATAAATTCGTCGATAGCAGGCATGTTAAATGCTATGCTACCAATGATTACTTTACTTCTTGCTATTCTTTTTTTTAAATCTAAAACCAACAAAAAGGTATTTGGTGGTATTCTTTTAGGTTTTGTAGGAACACTCGTATTGAGCTTCTCGGGAGAATCGCATGGAGCATCTTATTTCTGGGGCGTTTTTTATGTGTTCATGGCAATTTTATCCGTCGCTATCAGCATCAATATCGTTAGCTTCTCTTTACCCAAACTTAACGGTACCGAAATTGCCTCTCTCGCCTTTTTATTTGTGGGCCCAATGGCTGCTTGCTTTTTGCTTTTTACCGATTTAAGTGCACCATTAGCATCCGAGGCATTTTCTAAGAGTGCTCTAATGCTTGGTTTACTAGCTATTTTAACCTTCGGCGGTGTAATTTTATACAATCAACTTATCAAAAAATCGTCACACGTATTTGCAGCTTCCATAGCGTATATCATACCAATTGTTGCTATTTTTTGGGGAATTGTAATTGGCGGCGATCAGGTTTCAATTGCACAAATTGCTTCAATATTAATTATCTTAGTTGGAGTACATCTAACGCATCGTTAAAGTGAATAAAAACATTCTTCTTGCCATTTCATCAGGATTACTATTGGGATTGCCATTTTGCATTCCTTCATTCTTTTTTCTCATCTTTTTTGCATGGCTTCCACTTCTTTGGCTCGAAGAAAACACAATAGACCACCACAATCCGTACTTCTTATTTAATTATACCTTTCTAAGTTTTTTCATTTGGAACACACTGGCCTATTGGTGGGTTGGCGAGGCTCAAGTAATAGGTGTAATTTTTATTCTCCTCATCAACTCTCTTTTGCTT
Organism: Labilibaculum sp.; assembly: GCA_016743925.1. GTDB lineage: Bacteria > Bacteroidota > Bacteroidia > Bacteroidales > Marinifilaceae > Labilibaculum. The sequence goes on along the minus strand of JADGFH010000005.1, from coordinate 19,125 downwards.
GCACTGATTTTCTGGCTGGTTAGTAGAACGAGAAAATCGCTTAAAATATCCATACTATTTCCTTTCCTTATAATTTGGCTTGGCTTTGAATATTTTGCTACTTGGTGGGATTTGGCTTGGCCATGGCTCAACCTTGGTAATGCCTTTGCCTCATCGCCTAAATGGATACAATGGTATGAATTTACAGGAACTCGTGGCGGTAGCTTATGGATCATCCTCATTAACTACAGCTTATTTAAGATCTACAAAAGATCCAAAGATCTTCAATATCGACAGATAATCCCTTTACTCCTTTTGCTTGGACTTCCTCTTCTTTGGTCTTCAATTAAAATGAATGCAAAAACAGAAAGTAGTGGCAGCAAAAGTTTCGCACTTATTCAGCCCAATCTTGATCCATATACTGAGAAATTTGTACCCGAAAATGAAGAAAGACTGTTTGCTGATTTCCTAAATACGGCTGATTCTATTTGCTCAGTTCAACATCGCGATTTCTTATTTGGCCCAGAAACTACGGTTCTCCAATCTATTGATGAAAGCCATCCGAACCAATCGACTTACTACTCTCAGCTTCTTGATTTAAAAAAGAAATATCCAAATACAAATATACTATTAGGCGTACACAGTAATATCGGATCAAAAGCTTTCAATTCAGCCCTCTTTCTATCCGATAGTATTACACCACACTTTTATCACAAAACAAAATTAGTTCCCTTATTCGAGAGAGTTCCCTTTGATAAATACCTTCGCTTTTTAAAAGATTATTCAATTGAAATTGGAGGATACAAAGGAACTTATTGCGATGAGAATGATACGGATTATTTCTCATCTGATTCTGTTGCAATAATACCAGTAGTCTGTTTCGAATCTGTTTTTGGAGATTATTGTGCGCAAAGAGTTCCTAAAATTCCGGGTTTCCTATGCATGATAACTAATGATGGCTGGTGGAAATCAACTCCAGGCTATCAACATCACTTCAATTTTAGTCGAATTAGAGCTATCGAAAGCAGACGAGCATATATTCGGGTAGCTAATAATGGAATTTCTGCACACATCAGCGCAAAAGGCACAATTATTGCGAAGACTAGTTGGTGGGAAAAAGCCGTATTAACTGGTAAACTAAATTTACTAAAGAAGCATACCTTTTATTCTCAACATGGAGATTATATCGGACGTGTTTGCCTCTTTATTGCAAGTCTTTTATTAATCTTTGTTAAAATTCGTATTACAACACAATCTAAAACTAAAAGATAGAGTTAAATGTTTTACATTTATTTCTTGAATAGTATATCCATTTTAAAAATCAAAAAAAAATAAAATATATGAAACGATTGATATTTGCTCTAATGAGCATCTTCTTATTTGTAGGATCGGCGAACGCCATTACAAAACACAAAAAAATTGAGAAAACTTTTAAGGCTGGGGAAAACCTTAAAATTGAATCGAAATACAGTAAAATTCAAATTAAACATTGGGATAAAGATGAAATAAAATTTGAGGTATTAATTAGTGTTGAAGGATCGAACGAAGAAAAAACAAAAAAGATGGTTAATAATATTACCATCGATTTTACTGAAGGTGAAAAACAATTGCACGCGAAAACAGTTCTAGGAGATTTTTTTTCCTTCAAAAAACTGACCAATTCGCTTTTTAATAAAGGTAAAATAAAGATCAAATATACAGTTCAAGTTCCGGCAAATGTAAATTTGGATATTGTTCAGAAAAATGGCGATGTATTTATGGACAATCACGATGGTAACGTAAGCCTTGATTTAACAACCGGTAGTTTTACAGCTCAACACCTTAATGGCGAAAACTCTTTCTCGATAACAGGTTGTACTTTTAAAGCACAAAAACTAAACGATTCGAAATTAATGGTCGCAAACTCTAATCTAACTATAGAGAATGCTGACAAACTATCTGGAGAAAGTCGCGATTCAGAATTCAAAATTCAAGTAATCGATAATTTAAATATTAAATCGGTTAGAGATAAATTCGACATTAAGGAAATGGAGTACTTATATGGATCAGGAAATTTTACAAAAATTGAAATTAGCCAGATGGGTGGAGAGATTGATTACGATCTAAAATTTGGTCAAATCAATGTTTTCAACATCAACAACATGTATTCTTTTATTAAAATAGATTCGAAACATGGCGATGTAGGTCTTAGCTTTATGGAAGGATGCCAGATCGATTACGAAATTAATCACAAGTCGGTTAAATTCGATAATGCTGCAGACTTTAAACTTTCTAGTGAAGCTACTGCCGATAAAAATACATTTGTTGCTAAAGGTCGTGTTGGAGACAAAAAAGCTTTCTCGAAACTAAATATTAGAGCAAATAACTGCAAAATGAGATTGCAGTAAAGATATTATTCCTATAAAGGAGAACAATAAGAAAAACCAATTCCATTAGGAATTGGTTTTTTCTTTTATGGCTTTTTTAGATTTTGCTTTTTAGGCAATTCATTCTTGTTGACTTATAATTGTGCCATTTGCCTTTTCAGTATTTTAACAATTCTTTTATTAATTATTTCTGACAAATTCCAATTGTACAGTTTAGGATCAGTTGTACTGTAGAACTCAATAACAATAGCATCAAGATCTTTGTGATATTTTGCAAAGCTTTGGTATCCCGGAACCCAACCTGCATGTTCATACTCATAAATAGAAGCATAAATTTCCTGCTCTCCCAGTTCAAACAATGATCCATCGTTCAATGCCCTTAGGAAAGTACCCACATCTTCTGCTGTGGCTACCATACCATGTTCGTCAGCCTTTAAATCAAAGGGATGTCCTACATGATAGCCACTCATCACATCGTCTATATTCACTTCACTTAGCGAACCAAAGGTATTGTTAAGATTTAGAGGCTTTAGAATTTCTTCCTGAATGAATTGAAAGTTCTCATACCCCAGTTCATTATCCATTATTTTATTTATTAACAGGTAATTTGTATTACAATATTCATAGTCTATACCGGGCTTAAAATTGGCCGGTTTATCTAGTATTAATGCCAGACTTTCTTCATAGGTCTCTGTTGGAGTTGCCCAAAAATTCGGAGCGTCCGTAAAATTGGGCATCCCACTTCTATGCTGTATCATCAATCTCAAGGTAATTTTCTCAGCATTTTCAATTCTTCCTACAAGCTCTGGTAAATAATCGGCGATGGTTTTATCCAAAGAAAGACGCTCATCACTTACCAATTTGGTGACAGCCACTGCATCATATAGCTTGCTGATACTGGCAATCTTAAATAGAGCTTTAGGTTTGGCAGGTATCTTAGATTCTCGATTGTGCCAGCCAGCAGCAAAATACTGAGGTGGTTTACCAGCTTGGTCTACATAAGCAATCATTCCATCAAACCCATGATCAATAGCCTCATCTAACTGCTCCTGAACCGTATCTGGCAGTGGAAGTATCCATGTCTTTACCAAAAGCCATGGTACAAAGTACAGGGAGGATATACTTGCCACAATTAATACTATTCTAAAAATTCCCTTTATTTTATTCTTGGCCATAATACTTTAGGTTTGTGATTTTTTAATTTGCTCATAACGGTCCAGTGTATGTGGCGTTGGGCATTTCAACGCACCTCACTTTCAAACCTACGATATGTTTATTAAATGTATTCAAATTTACTACTTTCTGCCCAATGACATATTGTTATGGCTTGTACTTTAATATTACCTAATTGGATTATTTTTAAAGAAGGATTTGCACCAAAGTTATGAAGTCTTAGTTAATACAAGCTAACAGAATAAACTTATTAGTCACACAAATTGATACACAAGTATCTTTTTTCTCACATACTTAATGTCTCTAAGTTTGCATGCTTTCCACTAAATTATCGACTTTCAACTTCAGTTAGATTATTGAATATATGAAAATCTCCAATATTATTAAGACTAAGTACTCAATACTTTTCGCTTTGTAACTTATTCAAGCCCCACATTGCTACTAATGAAAAGATTTCAATAAGTATTCCCACTATAATCATCATATGACTGCCGTCAACAAACAAACTTACCAATCTAATAAGTAAAAAGGTTGCCATTATAATAAATGAAGGTAAAAACCATTTCTCCCCCTTAAAAAGGAACAACAACATGAATAAGGATGTGACTAGCAGTCCTGTTCCCATAGCACTTTTCAACATATTCATACCCAATGTGCTATTCACTTCAATGTTATTATTTACTAAATTTGCTTCGGGCATAAAACTCCATGTAATTCCAGGATATAGTAGCATTAAAGCTACCAAGCCAATAAAAACTCTTAACCCCCAAATTGATATATTCTTCATGATGTTAATATTTTACGATTATAAATTTATTAAATGATGCCTTTTAAAAGTTGTATGAGCGGGATTCTTTTATCGATTCCCGCTCTAACTTTGTTAACTAATTACTTTAACCTTAAGAACTATAACATCATACCACCACCAGCTTGTACAATCTGACCAGTAACCCATTCCGCTTTTTCACCAGCAAGCAATAGCACCGCGTTAGCTATGTCAGAAGGTTCCCCAAGGCGGCCCATTGGAGTTTGTCCTACAAACATTCCAACCATTTGTTCATCTTTTCGAAGCTCCGCAGTTATATCAGTAGCTGTAAAGCCTGGAGCGACAGCGTTTACACGAACACCGCTTGGTCCTAATTCAGCTGCAAGGCATCTGGTTGCATGATCCAAGGCCGCTTTTGATGATGAATACATCGCTGAGCCCGGCATCACTCCATTCGACATGACAGAGGTAATATTGATGACATTACCCTTAGTGTTGACAAGTTGTGGAATCGCCTCACGAATAAGAGATAAGGGGCCAAACACGTTGGTTCTATACGTACTTTCAATGACTTCATCGCTTGTTTCGGATAATGGTCCCATAGCCCCTGTTCCAGCGCCATTTACCAGAACATCCAATCGACCAAATTTCCCAATAGTCTCATCGATAATTCTCTTATGATCTCCTTTTTTACTGACATCTCCAACTATGAAATGTACCAATTCTCCCAATTCCCTTGCGGTTTCTTCCAGAACAGTTTGTCTTCTACCTGTTATCACCACATTTGCACCTTCAGCAACGAATGCCGATGCCGTAGCTTTACCAATTCCTGTTCCACCACCTGTTATTAATACAACTTTGTTTTCAAAATTTCTCATGATATTTTCCTTTTAATAATTTAACCTGTTCTTAAAATAATTTCATTCTTAACTTAAAGTATTCAAGTAGTTACGATCACTAGCAGTCGTTCAGCTTAGGGTGTAGAAGTTCTGTAGACCAGTTTCTTACGAAGTCGATCTAGTGTAAATACACTCAATAATTTATTAGATAATTTTAGCTATTAAATAGAGCCATAATTATAATATAGCAACGCTTAAGCCCTATTCGTTTACTGTTTTTATACCGTTCCACAAACTAAACCATGCCATATCAAAACATTCGTCCATGTTTATACCGCTATCAATAATCTTGTCACTTGATTCTACAATGGATAAGTAGAATGTTTCTATCCATTGCAATGAAAGATCCTTCGAGATTTCTTTGTTGTCCTGCAGTTGTTTAAATAGCCCCAGATATATTAAATACATCTCTTTAAAATTCTCATTTTCAATTTCTATATGCTGAAACTCCGCTTTTCTCAGCTGACAGAAAACCAGATACTTTTTACTGCTATTGATATCAAACTGTAGAAAAGATTTTAACTTTTCCTTTTCGCTGGTACTGTTCTTTATGTTCTGCTTTAGATTGATCAGGTACTCATCTATAATGTAGTTAAACACCGCATCCAATAAATCATCTCTACCACTGTAATGTCTATGAAGCGTCCTTCTTGATATTCCAGTATGCTTTGCAATATCGTCTAGAGTAGCAGCTAAATTCTTCCCCCAAACCATAATTGCAGATTGCAATATTTGATCTTTTGTCTCTCTCATGTGACAAATGTAAAGATAAAATTCGATTACGTCACAACCATGTGACATTAATTTTGTTTTTTATTTGGGGAAATTAATATTTGGGTCTTAAAACACGCATCATAGATTGACTCATGAACTCTTAATAAACAAAGCCTTATAGGGGATAAATCCATACCTATCTTTAGTTTATGAATCCATATTTAATAGCTGATTGGGTATGAGCCATAACGTATAGCTAAAGTACTTCAATGTACTTTACACTACCTAATAAAGTGGCTAAGTTACCTTAAAGTATTTTTCACCCCTGAATCTACAAAACAATAAGTAGCTAACAAAAGAATCATATCTATAATTTAACCTGAGATTATACCTTAGGCAAATAAAGATGACACAGTTCATTGAATAGTCCCAATTTTTAAACGAGGGCACCTAATTTGGTGGGTAGGCCACCTTTTTTCGTGCCCTAGGCACCTAATTTGGTGGGCAGACTACCTTTTTTCGTGCCCTAGGCACCTAATTTAGGTGGGTAGACCACCTTTTTTCATGCCCTAAGCACCAAATTTGGTGGGTAGACCACCTCTTTTCGTGCCCTAGGCACCTAATTTGGTGGGTAGACCACCTTTAGGCAGGATCACTACACAGCACAATACAGTGCAAGTATTTGCAGGAAAGCAATCTGAAACAAAAAGAACGAGTTTTAACAAATTTTAAACCCTTTAGCCGAAAGCTTTTTATTATCTTCCTCTGAATTTTAAATTGAATGACATGAAGAAGATAACAATATTTCTTTTGTTTTGCTTTGTAATAAGCGCAGGAATTGCACAAACACAGCTTAAGCAACATTTTGAAAAAGACATAAAAAACTACACCACTGCATTTAATAACAAGGAATGGAATAAAGTTACTCAAATGATGTATCCTCGCATGTTCGAGATGATGAGTAAAGAGAAGATGATATTGGTATTAGATCAAATGGATAATTTAGGCATAAAAATGATTACTGATTTTCGATCTATAGATAAAATCTCACAAGTGGTTGAAAATGGAAAAGAAAAGTACTGCAAAATACAATATTATGGAGTTATTAGTGTGAAATTATCTGGGCTTATGACTCAAGGAAGCTCCTTAATACAGCCTCAGTTTGAGCAAGAATTTGGCAAAAAAAACGTAAAATACAACGAATCAAATAATTCTTTCACTATTCAGGCTCATAGATCAATGGTGGCTATTGCCAATAAAAATTCAGACAATTGGAAATACATTGATGTTAATTCCCCTCAAGCTAAAGGTTTAAAAAGATTAATTCCTGCACATGTACAAGAACAATTAACGGAATAAAATTAAATCTCAACATTTCTTTCTCTTCCACAAATATCTAAATTTTACCGTCTTACCAACGGTCTTCTTATCATTTAACATCTCATATTTCATTTACCATATTGGAAGATAGAAAGAATTAAGTTATCTTAGAAATAAGCTTATTTATTGACTTAATTAAGTCTAAAAATTATAAATCCGCCTTTGCTATCGCAACATACACTAAGCAGTGTTATTCCTTTTCAATATTGAATTACACTTAAGGGCTCTAAACAACACACTATGAACATTTATTTTTCAGGATCAATTCGTGGCGGCCAACAAGATACAGAACTGTACAAAGAAATAATTGATTACCTAAAACAATTTGGTACCGTTTTAACAGAACATATTGGCTCCAAAACAATAGATACAAGTATAAGTGATCAGGAAATTCACGATCGAGATTTACAATGGGTATTTGAATCGGATATTATTGTAGCCGAAGTTACGGTTCCATCTTTGGGTGTTGGCTACGAAATAGGCCGTGCTATTGAAATGAATAAACCGATAATTTGTTTGTATCGTAGTATTAATGGTAAAAGCACTTCTGCAATGATTCGCGGATGTACCAATCTTAAATGTTTTGAATACAAGAATATTAATGATGCCAAATTGATTCTTAAAGAGCAGTTTAAAACGATTAACATGGATTGGAAAGATATTTCTTACTTAAAAGAAGGTTCTCCGGTTCAAACAAAAGCACACAAATGTCTAAATGATCTTAAAATTTTCGAAATATTAAAAGAATATACGCCTGTTTTAACAGGAACAATTCCAATTGGAATCTCAACTGATTCTAGCGATTTAGATATTGCTTGTCGCTATTTCGATGCCGACAGATTTGAGAACTATTTAGAAACACATTATGGTCGACAAACAAATTTCACGGTAGAACAAAAGGAAAAAGCTGGATACTGGATTGTTGTTGCAAAATTTATTTTCCAGGGCTTTAAAGTCGAAATATACGGAGCGCTTTTTCCGGTAGCGAGTCAAAACTCTTATCGCCATATGCAAATAGAACATCGAGTATTACAGTTGCTTGGAGATGATTTCAAACAACAAATTATAAAGCTAAAGCAAGAAGGAGTAAAAACCGAACCCGCTTTTGCTGATCTGTTAAAAATAGAAGGTGATCCATATCAACAACTATTAAAATTAGAAACAGCAACAGATTCAGAGATCATCTCATTTTGGAAAGCATAATGCATATTATAAATAGCTCTTACTACAAAAGAGCTATTTTTTGCCTAAGTTCATCAAGTTTAATTTACATTAACCTTTGATTACAACCAGTTTACCTATCCCACTTTGTTATTGGACAAAGAAATTTGAAAACAAAACCTATATGATTTATTTTTAGTTCATATTTGTACTGATATGGAAGCTTTAAACTGTTGGGAATACTATAAGTGTGGAAGAGAAAAAGGTGGTAAAAACGCTATTGAACTAGGAATATGCCCTGCAAGTACAATGAAAGGTAATCATGGAATTAATGGTGGTGAATCTTCCGGAAGATATTGCTGGACCATTAAAGGAACTTTATGCAATAAAGAAATTCAAGGAGAATTAGCTGACAAGTTACTTAGCTGTATTAATTGTGGCTTTTTCAAATTAGTTAATTACGAAGAAGGTCGAGAGTTTACCCTCTTAAACGAAAATAGCCTTAATAGATATTAAGCTAATCCTAAAAACACATTTCCAACCCCCTGAGATAAAGTTCTTCTCCTTATTTTATTTCTTGAAATATAAAAAAACAGTAAAAGACTTGTATGTCTGAAATATTTCAATAATTTTATCTCCATCTTAGTAATAATCGGTTCTTTTTTAGTCTTAAGCTTCAATACTACCAAAGTCACCTTAAACAAACTCGGACGATGGATCTTAACGATGTCTTCAAAAACAATATTTCTGTTTACTCATTAATTGAGTCGATGTCGGAAGGGGTTATTTTCATCAATAAAGAAGGTGCAATTCTACAAGTAAACAAAAGGTCAAATGAATTATTTGGCTATTCCGACAAAGAACTTATAGGACTTTCAATCGGATGTTTAATTCCAAATCGATTCAAAAAAGCACACAAATCTCACATTGAAAATTTTTTTTCAGCTCCCAAGGTTCGCCCAATGGGGCACTTCAATTCTACCCTTTCCGGATTAAAAAAAGATGGGACCGTATTTCCTCTCGAAATCAGTTTGAGTTTTATTAATACCGAAAAAGAAGTAATTGGTATTGCCTTAGTTACAGATATTTCGGCAAGAACAAAAGCGGAGAATGAATTAAAAAAACGAAACTTAGAATTGGATGCCTATGCTCACACCATTGCACATGAGTTACATTCTCAGCTAAATAGTATTATCGGCTTTAGCCAACTACTATTAAACGATGATGAATTAAGCGATGAAAAACGCAGATCATTCCTTGAAATGATTGAAGGTAGCGGCTATAAAATGAATAATATCATAAGAGAAATGCTTCTTTTTGCAAAGCTTAAAAAGGAAGAAATTGAAAGGACTGAACTATCAATGAAAACAATTATTGATGAAGCAATCAATCGAATTTCTCTAAATGAAAGTAATTTAGCAACCATCTCAATTGCTCCTAATTTTGAGCCATCTATTGGCTATGCACCCTGGATTGAGGAAGTTTGGTACAATTACATTGACAATGCAATTAAATACGGAGGAAAGCCACCAAAAGTTGAAATTGGTAGTTCTAAAGGAGAAAATGGCTATAATAAATTCTGGGTTAAGGACAATGGAGCTGGATTAAGTTCGGATCAATGCGAATCAATCTTTGTCGATCCTCATAAACTAGGCAATGGATTCGTAAAAGGGCATGGACTAGGATTATCTATTGTAAAACGTATTGTAAAAAAATTGGACGGCTATGTAAGTGTCGAAAGCACTCTAAATCAAGGTAGTATTTTCAGCTTCTATCTTCCAACTATTCTTACTGATTAAAGTTTAAAAATAAATGGTTGCGGCTAAACTTTACCAACAACCATTATTCTATTTTAAGCTTCTATCTTCTTCAAAAATTCACGAGCAATAAGAACACCATTTACTGATGCTTGCATTAAACCACGTGTAATACCAGCTCCATCACCACCTAAATAAAGATTTTCGACTGAAGTTGACTGAAAACTATTATCCACTTTCGTGATATTACTATAAAACTTCACCTCAACTCCATACAACAAGGTTTCATCTGAAGCCAAACCAGGTGTTACTTTGTCTAAAGCCAATATCATTTCCTCAATATCCTTTAATATTCGATGAGGAAGTACCAAACTCAAATCTCCAGGAACAGCATCCTTTAAGGTAGGAATGATATTGTTTCGATACAATCGATTAGAGGTTGTTCTACGCCCTCTAATTAAATCTCCGAATCGTTGTACCAAAATTTGATTATTCGTTAACATATTGGCTAAACGAGCAATATGTTTACCATACTCAATTGGTGCTTTAAAAGGCTCGGTAAATTTCTGTGACACCAATAAGGCAAAATTCGTATTGTCACTTTTTAGATCCTTAAAACTATGTCCATTTACCACTGCTAAATCATTATCGTAATATTCCGAGGAAACGAAACCTCCTGGATTGGAACAAAATGTTCTTACTTTATCGTCGAAAGTTTGAGTGTAATGAATTAATTTGGCCTCATAAAAATTATCATTAATATCCTTCATCACCTCATTACGGCATTCCAAGCGAACTCCTATATCTACCACGCCTACTTCGGTACCAATACTCTCTTTGCTACATTCTTTCATCAACCAATCTGCACCATCACGACCAACCGAAACCATAACTAAATCGGCAAAGTACTCACCCTTACCATTCTTCACTCCTTGAATTTTGTCATCTTCCAAAATCAAGTTTTGTACAGCACTATTAAAATGAACTTCAACACCTTTATCCACGACAAAATCATACAATTTCCGATAAAGTTCTTGTGCCTTTTCGGTTCCTAAATGACGTACTGGGCAGTGCACCAATTTAAGGTTAGATTCAATTGCTTTTCTACGTATAACTTCCATTTCGGGAGTTAATGTTTCTCCGTGAATCTCTCCATCAGCACCAAAATCCAAATAAATTTGGTCGGTATATTTTATCATCTCAATGGTTTCCTCTACCCCTAAATATTCAGGTAAAGTTCCACCAACTTCATGCGAAAGAGATAGTTTTCCATCCGAAAAAGCTCCAGCTCCAGCCCATCCTGTAGTTATACTACATGGTTTGCAATGAACACATCTTCCACCATTTGTGTGCTTAGGACATTTTCGATTTGCAATTCCTCTTCCCTTCTCTAGAATTAAAATTTTTAAATCTTGTCTGTTCTTAACCAATTCGTAAGCACAAAAAATACCGGCAGGCCCGGCACCAACAATAATCACATCGTATTTCTTCATTTCTTATAATTAAATTTCATACCCGATTAATGCGGCTTGCCTTTATCTAAATTTTGAAAAAGGCAAACCTTTAAAAGTAGGAATTCTTTTGATTATAAAAAACAGATTGGATTTATAATGGTTTTAAATTTCTCTTATTCAACCCTAAACCTAAAGATCTCGTCTTCAGCAAAATCATACTTTAACACTTTTAATTCTTTCAGATTTTCATCTAGAATTTCTATAACACCATTCTCTCCAACTAAATCGGGCTTTGAACCACGATACCACCATTGGCGAATCATTCCATCTTCCTTTCGATCAAATATTCGCAACTCATAGCATCCTTTTGTTAATTCTATTGATTGACTATAATCTTCGCAATCTTCAAATTCCTCCTTATCCAACAAAATATTTCCTTCGCTATCTGAAAGAGTAAATCCATTATCTTTAGCTCTTCCAATACCTTGTGCTGTGATGTTTAGAAAAAATAATTTTGGCAATATCATTGGCTTTACCACCTTAGATGTTAGGCTATTGTTATGTGAATATTCATCATTATCCCCATCAATTTCAACAACAAAATTATTATCATCTTTAAGTCTTTCCCAGTCGATATTGGGTAAAATAACATGTGCTTTTTCAAGAAATTTCAAATGACCATTCCATGTGAATTTTATTTTTTTTCCACTCTTCAGTCCATATGTAATATCTAATTTTTGCAAAGGGCGACTTCCCGTATTTTGAATAATAATGTGTGGATTTGTACAAATTGGATTCACTCTGCTGTACTTATCTTTCGTAGTCGGAGCCACAATATCAACAATACGTGCGTCATTTTTAAAATTTGGTTTATCGTAAGTAAACAACTGGTGACTCATTAAATAGTTGCCATTTTTTTCGCCATTATCTTGAAACATTTCAATACCATAATCCAAACTAAGCGTATCTCCTCTATTTACTTTATTGGTTAGCTCAAAGTCGTAAGTATCTACAGGCGTACCCGGGCACCAACCAGCACGATCAAATTGCCAAGTACCTCCTTGTGGATAAATTGCATTATCACCACAATTTTTCCAAACATTCCAACGAAAAAGCACTTCTCCTTTATTAAAATAAGTATGTGTTTTACTATCCCATTCGCAGCAATTTCTTGGTCCATTATGTCCGTGACCAGAAATTCGAGCTCGCAGCATGAAGCCATAAGCATCTTTATTTAGAATTATTTTTTGTGGTTTTAAGACAGAGTCAAGTGCCAAATATTCGTATTTGTAACTTCCTTGCTCATAAATATTTTCAACAGATATAATATTTCTAACCGGAGTTCCTTCGATATATAATAACTTCATATCTAGAAGTTCTTGTTGATTTCCTGATTGTATTTCAACCTTACCTTTTAAAATAGGAGCATAATCGGTTACATCGTATATAAAATCCCAGCCTTTATCTCCATTTAAAGATAGACCTTTACCGTATGGAGTAACAAAATTTTCTAATTCGTACTTCACACTATCTTTAGTAACAAAAGTATGTGTAGAATAATCCCACTCTCCGCAAGGATATTTATCTCTTTTGGTTTGTTTGTCGCACTTAAGAGTTCTCACCATCAGTATTTTTCCCCAATTACGATCGCCATTTGGGAGATTAAATTCTCCATGTCTTTTTGTTATATCCTGGAAAGTGAATAATTGTACTTCAGTTGTATCTCCAACTGCAGAATATCCAGAAAAATTTGCTAGTACTAGCAGCAATACAATAAACCAATATTTACTCATAATGTTATTTTAGATACACAATTAATTCGTTTTAATAATAAGCACCAAACTCTCCTCAACTCATTGAAGTAAAAGTTATATATCATTTTTTTATTAACTGCGCTTATATTTTCCGATTCTAAAAGTCTACAATTAACTGTAATTATTATTGAATTTTTAAATATAGGTAATTCGTTATTATGTTGCAATTTTAATGATCTCACATTATCCAAACATCAAAAAACAGGTGCTGAAATAGTCATCAACACCTGTTTAATAATAACGTTTTATATTTTATCTATTATGGAACTCTTTTTTGCCATTCTCCAGAAACTCTACAAATGCATCTGGATTTAAGTCGTATGCTCTTGGTTCAACCAACATATTTTCTTTTTTATCTTGAAGAACGTAATAAGGTTGAGCGTTAATACCAAATTTGGTAATTTGAAAATCTGCATTTATCTTACCCAATGTCTTTTTCTTTTTTCCATCGTAAGTTGAGACAATCCAATCCGACTCCGGTAATTTTTTCTTATCATCAACATACAATGCGATAATAACATAGTCTTCCCTCATTATTTTCATCACTCTAGGATCGGACCAAACATTAGCCTCCATTTCGCGACAGTTTACACAACCATGACCAGTAAAATCAATAAAAACCGGCTTATTTAATTTCTTCGCTGCAGCTATTCCTTCTTGATAATCAAAGTAACCTTCCAAACCATGAGGCAAATGTAAGAAATCAGAATATTTTGCAGCATGTACCTCCTGAACTTCTTTGGTTCCATTACCATAAGAATTACTCCTTACAATCCTATTTAAATCAAAATCATGAGTTGCTTGCGGAGGAATATATCCTGATAAAGCTTTTAAGGGTGCTCCAAACATTCCTGGAATCATATACACCACGAAAGCAAAAGAGGTAATTGCTAACATCAATCGAGGTACGCTTATGTATTTTACTGGGCTATCATGCGAAAACATCAATTTCCCTAACAAGTAGAATCCCAATAGAGTAAAAATAACAATCCAAATCGCAAGATAAATCTCTCGATCGAGAAGTCCCCAATGGTAAGTTTGATCAGCAATACTTAAGAATTTTAATCCAAGTGCCAATTCTAAAAATCCCAATACAACTTTCACTGAATTTAACCAACCTCCAGATTTTGGCATTTTACTTAGCCAACCCGGAAAAATAGCAAACAAGGTAAAAGGCAAAGCAAATGCTAAAGAGAATCCTAACATACCAACAATTGGCATTAAAACCTCTCCACCAGCTGAAGCAACAAGGATAGATCCTACAATTGGACCAGTACATGAAAAAGATACCAATACTAATGTGAAAGCCATAAAGAAAGCTCCCATTAAACCGCCTTTATCTTCATTAGAAACTGATTTATTAACCATCCAGCTTGGCATTGTAATTTCGAACATTCCAAAGAATGAAAATGCAAAAAATACAAATATTAAAAAGAAGAATATATTGGGAATCCAATGTGTAGAAAGAAAGTTAGCAAAGCCTGGTCCCATTACTACAGCCAGAATAGTACCGATTACCGTATATATTGCAATTATTGAAAAGCCGTAAAAAAATGCTTGTATTCTACCTTTAGCCTTATTTTCACTACTGTGCATAAAATAACTCACAGTCATTGGAATCATCGGAAATACACATGGCGTTACAATGGCAAGTAAACCGCCAACAAAAGCAGCAATAAATATAGTCCAAAGACCTTTGCTTTCTTTTGACTTGTTTGCAGAAGATACATCTTCCTTCAACTCGGCCTTAACAGCACCATTGCCAGCATTTAATTTGAAATCAAAATCAGGCGTAAAAAGTACACATTCACCCTCACGGCAAGTTTGATACTCCATTTCTCCTTCTATAGAAAATGCTTTATCCGAAAGTATTTTAACTTTCTGCTTAAGAAGAGCTTCTGAGACAAAATATTGAATATCCATTTCAAATATTTCATCAAATTCCGATTTTGCTTTGGTAATTTCTTCGACTTTTCCTATTAATTGATAGTTGTCTGAATCTGCAAAATCAAAACTTAAACGTATAGGACCTCCATCCTCAAAATGTTGAGAATAAAGATGCCAATCTTTATCTATAGTAGCTTTAAATACAAGATTTACTTCAGTATCATTAATTCGTTCTGTAGTAAAATCCCAATTTACAGTTTGTAATATTTGTGCAGGAAGGTTGAGACTGCTTAAGACAATCCCCAATAATAGAATCAAAAATCTTTGTTTCATACAAATTTGTTTAGTTGCTTATAACGCTATCAAAACTAGCATAATATTAACAGCTAAACAAAAGCTTTAACAAACCAATAACAATATTTTTAGAATCCTTAACTTCTGAATTCTTAAATCAATATTACAGTTCTATTTCCTGATTATTTTTATCGAAGAATTTGTACACCAATAGATCGTATGACGGAATTTCACGTACTGACAATTTAATTCCTAATTCTGATTGCCACTTTCTACGTAATGTTTTCCATATACCCTTGTTGATATAAGCTGCAACAAAAGGATGTACTTTTAAGGTTAATTTTTTCTCGCTTTGCTGATTCACGATCCTTGACAAATTTTGTTCAATCTGATCAGTAAGCAATACAGTAGGAGTAATTTTTCCAGTTCCTAAACAAGTAGGACAAGTTTCTTGAATTTCAACATTCATTTCTGGACGAACGCGCTGACGAGTGATTTGCATCAAGCCAAATTTACTCAAAGGTAAAATATTGTGCTTGGTACGATCCAGCCCCATCATTTCTTTCATTCTATCGAAAAGTTTCTGACGGTTTTCGGCAGCATGCATATCAATGAAATCAACAACAATAATTCCACCCATATCACGTAAACGCAGTTGACGAGCAATCTCATCAGCCGCAGCTAAATTCACCTCCAAAGCATTGGTTTCCTGATCATTTCCTGCTTTAGAACGATTCCCACTATTAACATCAACCACATGAAATGCTTCCGTGTGTTCTATGATTAAGTAAGCTCCGTTTTTAAAGGAAACAGTCTTTCCAAATGAAGATTTTATTTGCTTATCAATTCCTAATTGATCGAAAATAGGCACATCACCTGTAATATGCTTTACAATTTTAGATTTCTCAGGAGCGATACTAGAAATGTAATGTTTTATATCCGCAGCAGCACTAGCATCGTTAATATAGATATTCTCGAACGAAGAGTTCAAAATATCTCGTAAAATGGCAGTAGTTCTGTCCATTTCGCCCAATACCAAATTTGGCGGACTCATGTCTCTTATGTGTTCAAAACTGGTTTCCCATTTTTCAACAAGAGATCTTAATTCCTTATCAAGCTCGGCCACCATCTTACCTTCGGCAACAGTACGAACTATTACACCGTAATTTTTAGGCTTAATACTATGAAGGAGTTGTCTCAGACGGCTCTTCTCTTCTGCAGAATTTATCTTTTGAGAGATAGAAACTTTGTCTGAAAAAGGCATTAACACCAAATTTCGTCCGGCAATTGAAATCTCAGAACACAATCGCGGGCCTTTTGTAGAAATTGGTTCTTTAGCAACTTGAACAAGAATATATTGACCTGATTTCACAATCTCAGTCATTTTCCCATTTTTGTCGATATCTTGCTCCAATTTCATTTTTGAAATTGACATATTACGACCTTTACGTGCTAAAGCTTGTTGTAAGAACTTATTGAGTGATCTAAACTGATGGCCTAAATCCAAATAATGTAAAAAAGCATCCTTTTCATATCCTACGTCTATGAATGCGGCATTTAACCCAGGCATAATTTTTTTCACTTTCCCTAGGTAAATATCACCAACTGCAAATTGAAGATTACTTTTTTCTCTGGATAATTCAACTAGTTGCTTATTGCTTAATAAAGCAATAACAATTTCGTTAGGGGTTACATCAATTACTAGTTCGTTACTCACTATAAATTTCTCTTATTTTTATTAAAGATAATCAGTTCTTACAAATAGATAAACCTAAAGTACTAAAAAGTTCTTTAGGTTTATTTATTTTGTTTTTACAAACAATCAATTACAAGAATTTATTTCTTCTTCTTATGACGGTTTTTTCTTAATCTTTTTTTACGCTTGTGCGTAGCCATCTTATGTCTTTTTCTTTTCTTTCCGCTAGGCATATCTTCAAATATTTTTAATTAATTAAATCTAAGTCTACTTTACGTTAGTTTTCACTTTACTAACGAATGTTTTAGCCGGTTTAAAAGCTGGTATAAAGTGCTCAGGAATAATAATTGTGGTGTTTTTAGAAATGTTACGTGCAGTTTTCTCTGCTCTTTTCTTAACGATAAAACTACCGAAACCTCTCAAATACACATTCTTTCCTTTTACCAAAGAACCTTTGATAGTATCCATGAAAGCTTCAACAGTTTTTTGTACTGTAATTTTCTCAATTCCTGTGTTTTTAGAAATCTCGTTAACAATATCTGCTTTAGTCATCTCTTAAAAAATCTTTAATTATCAATTATTTACAACATCATTTCCTCAAATCAGAATGCAAATATATATGATTTCTAGCTATTAATGAAATTGAAAACAATTATTTTTCGCAAATTTGAAAAAAAAATATTTCACACTAATATTTTAGAGATGCTTAGTAACCAAATCATAGACTGGTATTTGCAATATAAAAGGGATTTACCATGGCGAGAAACTAAAGATGCATATACAATATGGATCTCTGAAATCATGCTTCAGCAGACGAAAGTGGCGACTGTAATTGATTATTTTAATCGATTTTTAAATCAATTTCCTACAGTTTCCGACTTGGCAATGGCAAATGAACGTGAAGTTTTGAAGTTGTGGCAAGGATTAGGGTATTACTCTAGAGCTAGAAATTTGCATGCAACAGCAAAAATTATCCATACAGATTATAATGGTGTATTTCCTAATATATATAAGGACATACTAAAACTAAAAGGTATTGGTACCTATACAGCTGCTGCTATTTCTTCATTTGCTTTTAATTTGCCCTACGCAGCTTTAGATGGTAATGTATTTAGAGTATTATCTAGAATATATTGTATTGACAAACCTATTGATACAGGTGTAGGGAAAAAATATTTTCAAGAAATAGCGACAGAAACCATGGGAGATGCGCGCCCAGAAATTTACAATCAAGCAATCATTGAATTTGGAGCCTTACAATGTACTCCTCGAACTCCGAATTGTGAAATTTGTCCAATACAAGCTAAGTGTCTAGCATATGGTAATAAGCAGGTAGATCAATTGCCTTTAAAATTAAAACAAATTAAAACCAAAAATCGATATTTTTACTATTTGTTTCTATCTTGTAAAAATCGATTTATTATTGAAAAAAGAGAAGGCAAAGACATTTGGCAAAACATGTATCAATACCCTTTAATTGAAGGCGATAAAGCTATTTCAACTAAAAAATTGATACAAACATCTAAATGGAAGGAACTATTTGAGAATAAAGAATTGGTAATTCATTCGGTATGTGATAATGTGGTACACAAATTAAGTCATCAAAACCTTCATACCACTATTATTCACGTTAATATGGATATCGATCAACTGAAGAACAATAAGGCTTATCAGATTATTAATTCTTCCGAAATCGAAAATTACCCATTCCCTAAGCCCATTGAAAATCACCTCAATGTGGCATTCGAAATTATTTCCTGAAACATATTATGATATGAGTAAAAG